>JAKSNM010000009.1 GCA_024399785.1 Paludibacteraceae bacterium | reverse complement strand
TTGACATATCCTAAAACAACTTATTGTTAGGATGCTATTGTAAATCAAAGAATTATACATGGTTTTAGGATTGAAAAATGCAGGCGATTTCGTCTGCATTTTTCTTTTGATAATTAGCATTTATCTTTCTATCTCAAAACAACTCCAACTGCTGTATAGGTTGGTCAATTAGTGTTTGCTTTTGGCAATCAAAGATTTCCATTTCTCCAAACTGCTTGTCCGTAATACGCAAGATACCCACTTTGCCAAATTCGGGCAGCATCGCTTTGACACGTTTGATATGCACATCGGCATTCTCCGCACTGGGGCAATGACGTAAATAAATAGAGAATTGAAACATAGTAAACCCATCTAACAGCAATTTCTTACGGAACTGCGCATACGCTTTCCTTTCTTTCTTGGTGTCGGTGGGCAAGTCAAAAAGTACAAGCACCCACATAATTCTATATTCACTAAATCGATCCATATAAAAAAAGCGCATCACAAGGACACGCTTTTACCAATCGGGATAAATAATCTTTCGTATTTCACCACTAAAACAACGTTGCACACTATTGGCAGTTGTTTGCATGGCAATCATCATAGGACTACGATGTCCGTCTATCAGCACATCTATGGTAGATAGAGCCAATAGCTCTCGTTTCAGGGCAGGTGTCAATTCGGATATATCTGCCGTTTGTTCCCAAATCTCTAATACTTTGCTATCCACGTACGGGCGATAGGGCTCCATTATATCGTCTGCTAAACAATAGGCATCATAGCGACTATGGTGATGAATACCCAATGTAGGCAATAGTCCTGCTGCCATCAATGCCCTTGCCATCATAGCTCGGACAATTGAATAACCATAATTCAGCAAATTATTGGGTGGCAAGCCATCTTGAGCACGGATAAAATCGGGATTATGAAATATATTCTTCCAATAATAAGCAGCAGCACGACCTTCCAAGTTATCGGCATCTCCCGAACGAACTTGTTTGCTCCACGCTAACATGTTTGTTGCTACTATTTGCTCCGATTGCAATACTGCCGCCTGCCCTGCTATTTTACATGCTATAGTCTGTTGCCACAATTGTTTTTTTAGTGGCTCAGACGCGTCCAATTGAACACGAAAACGCTCGTTTTGCAGATTATTACTATCCAAGCACAGGTGTAATCCAATTGGCAGATGCTGGCTATTGCAAGTAATAATGGCAACATTGTTCTCCAATAAGGCAGCCATTAGGGCTTGAGTGATTGTTACCTGTTGATTATCCAAGACCACTACCCCTATATCCTCAATGGGAATGGTTTGCACATGGGCTTTCTTTACCTCTTCAGATATATTAGGTTGTTTCTCTATATCTGGCAGGGTAATCACCATCTGCTGTAACTTCAAACTGAGGTAGGCAGGGTTTTGAAAGCCAATCACACGTTTAATCATAAGGAAGAAATCTCTCCAAGAATATTGATTTTTACTTTATGGGGATGCAGGTTCCAAAGAGCTCCAATACTTTTCATAAGGTACATTTTTTTCATTTCACGAGAAAGAGACATGTTTTTTTCCCCATTGTATTTATCATCTACACTCGTTTCAGTATGATATCTAAATGTATATTCGCAATGTGAAATCTTCTGCACTCTATATAAGTATTTATTCAATTTTTGATAGTCTTTTTCTTGAATAGCATCTTCAAACTCTGCGTCTTCCATTCCAAGAATAAACATTTCATTGGCTTGCAGAGAAGTTACGAACTGCCAATCGTCATTTGGTAAGGTTTCCAAAAATGTTTCTGGTAAATCTTTATTCATCACAATATCCCATGCATCATGTGGATTATCAATTACTATCGGCAAGCCATATTTCTTACGTTCCACTGCATTCCAAAATGAGACCACAGATTCATAATATTTTCCCTCTTTATCTTGGTAAATAGCAATATGATGATTATTGCCTAACTTGGCATAGCCAATAGGATTGCCTTTATCATCAAATTTGATGGGTGTAACAGATTTATCTTGCAGCCCTGTAAAGCAGCGTACACTTTTAATCTCCATCTTTTGTGCTTTATCTGAATATAAAGGTTGTGTAAACGCCTCTTTTGCTTTACCGCCAAAGGCATCCAAACGAGTTTGTACAATAGAACGAATAGTGGGGTCAACAATATCCTCCACTTTCATACTTGGATGATTAAGTGGATATTTCACCACATATCTATCCCCCACTTTTCCATATATGGTTTCTTCAGTCAATGCCCCACGAGGTACTTGCAATCCTATTTGTATAATTTTTCGTTCACTACCTTGATAAATAGCACGTTTGGCGGGTGTGGTAACTCGTTTCCCTGCTCGGAACGACACTAATATACCATCTACGCAATTGGTTGCCTCTTGTACAGATATATGTGGTCGTGTTTGTACCCACTTCTCCAAAAGAGATTTCTTTTCTTCGTGTCGAATAGTTGCCTCTGCTTGGGCTATTTCGTCCATAAATTGTTCGCGAGAAGCATTTAGTGTGTTGAGACGTTGAATTACACTTTGTGAAGTTTGAGCTATGGTTAAAGCATCTACAGCATGATGGCGATGATCAATACGTTTGCTCCAATTCTTGATACGTTCTTTGCCATCTGATTCACGTAATTCGGTAAGGCAGGCTGCACTATATTTGGGCAAATTCAATGTATGTAAAATTTCATCATAACCCCATTGGTGACGTAGGAAATCAGTTACATTACCACTAGTGGCGTAAACATCATGACAAATATCTTTCAGTATTTCAATGGCTTTTTTAGCAATATATTGACTTTGACGTAATTGTCGATCAATAAAATCCTGTGGGATATCCTCCTTGTGCCATAATAGATGGTCTCTTTTTGTTCGGCTAATCCGTCCTGCTTTTACTGCTTCATCTACACGATTCTTGAATGCAACCACCTCCGCTTCGCCACGACTTTCAATAAATTCAATTGCCGTTAAATTTCCTTTAGAATGATTACATTCACGACATGCACACACTTTATTGCTATAACTATCGTCAAACAAAATACTGCGGGGAATAATATGCTCCACCTCCACATCAGCACCATTCAAAAAATCTGCGCAACTGATACTTTTGCCACAATAAAAACATTGATGCTCACTCTCCTCCCACATTTTATACTTGCGTATGCGCGACAAGGTTGGTCGAATGCCCATTTCGCTTATTTTGGTTGCCAATTGCGCATTAAGTCGTTCGTTGTCTCGATTACGTTTATCTGCATCAGCACGTTCATCTTTTGACATTTTCAATTCACGTGCTAATTCAACACGAATTTCATCAATAGTGCCGTATTGGTTTTTTACTGCATTGACGATATTAATCATCTGATTTAATATCTTCTCTACTATTGGTTGACGTAACTCATTCTTTTGTAATAAATCCAACTGTTCCTTCAGTGGACGATTAGCATTTTCTGCTTTGGTAAGACTATTCGAATGATTAATACCCACTTGAGCACAGGCTTCATTATACATATAACCTTGCATTAAATAAGGGAGAATGCGGCGAATAAACTTATGTGATTTATTGGCATAACCTGGCTTAACAAAATCAAGATGATATAAATTTTGTACAACTGTCTCATCTGTGATGCCGAATTGTTTCGCCAATGCTTTGCGTAAGTCATCCTCATTTGTTACTGAATAGACAACATGCCATAAACGATATAGAGGTTGTTGCTCAATGTCAGCAGATACTTGTTGAATAATCTCCCCTGTTACTGTATCTACGTATTGAGTATCTTCTAAATGAAAATCAAAAGTTAATAAGTTTGTGTCGTATTTATTTTCTAACGCTTTTTGTAAAGCAACAAATGTGGATGCACCTTTGATTCCTTTCCCAATGGCCTTACCTCCCCACCAGCCATCTTTTTTGCTAATACCCAATATCTTTTGTAAATCAGATACACCTAACTTCTCGTGTGTGCAGAGAAAATCCACTATCGTTTTCCGTTGTTGCAAAGTAAAAGGATACGTTTCTCCATTTTTATTAGATAAGGTAATATTATTTACGGTCTCCCATATAGCGCAATACTGAGCCAACGGAGAGGTTCGAGGAGCACATTTAGGGCCACTATAAACAATTTGTCCTTGTGCGTTTTTATATGGTTTCATCTCAAATTCACACAAAGAAACCAAGTGTTTGCATGATTTTAATGGACGCTGATAAAATATAATGCGATTTCGTAATGTATCTATCAATTCATCTGTCAAGATATTGGGATAAAACGATTTTTGCACGGACATTATCTTATCAAACTCCGCTATATATGCCTGTCTTGGATATACTTTATCTTTGATACGGAAAGTGCTATAATCTCCAGTGTCTGTATGCACGATTCCGTCTAATAATGCCTTATAAAAATGCTGACCAATAGTCTTACCATCTGCTTGTAAATCAACATAACGTTGGTTTACTGCTTCAACATATTTAGTCTGTTTAGCATCACCGCTTACATCTGCTTTAGCATGCTTATATCCGCGTTTTTGATTGATGTGATATAATACTCTGCCAAGTTGTGGAAGTGTCAATTTAATTCCATCTGTTGCTGCATCTGAACGCAATTTCCATAGAATTAATGCGCTTTCATCCATCCTACTTGGCAACATACCATTTTGCCTCAGGAATTGTGTTAATAAAGTTCGACGCAATTGATAACGATCAAATCCCTTTCTCGCAGTTCGTTTTGCCGTTCTATCCGCATTTTTAGTTATTGCTTGACCTTTTTGGAATTGATCAGAATCGTCCTTTGTGAGTGGCACAATACGACTACCTGCTTTGATGATTTTTTGAGGTTGATTTTGTTCATCTGATTCAATCAATGCCCAACCAATACTATTGGTGCCTAAATCTAATCCAAGTATATGTTTCATAATGATATTTATTTTGTCCTGCAAAATTACTACTTCAAAGTGTCATTTTGGTGTCACTTTCTATTTTTTTCGTTTTTTATTTACTTTTCTTTGAAAAAGGCAGTTCGTCTTTGGGTTGGATATAATCAATTGCCTTTTTACTGCTCACTACTGAATGTCCTAATTCTTTCTCAACAGATTGGCGAGCATCTTTGGCAACCTTACCTCCTCGTTTAGCCACTTGGGCATTTGCCGCCATACCAACTGGATTCTCTTGCTGACTAATTTCGGTGGCAGTCGCCTCGGCTAAACCATTGAGCATTAACTCAATATTGGTCATATTATCTCGCAAACTCTCCTTGCGCAAGTCTTTGTGCTGTTTGTATTCGCGTGTCGTCATCCCTGACCATTCTCGTGTAATAATATCCGTCAAAAGAGCAAATTGTTTATCATCATGAATACCTCCACGTTGCCACTCATCCGTCAAGCCTTTGCGAATTTCAATAGACTTAATTCGCTGATTAATCCAACTTTCTGAATACCCCAAACGACGATAATCGGCAACCATCTGTTGCAAACTGCGTTCTGGATCTTGCATCTGGTTAAGACGCTCCTGCCCCACTTGGGCGAGCCACATCTTAATTGGCTCCGCTTTCTTACTTGGAACAGACTGAATAAGTCGCAGAAGTTGCTCTGTATCAGCCACATCGGTAAGACGTTGCTTGCCATCAGCAGCCGTCATTTTCAACTGGTGACAATTTGTCACCGGTTCGTTTCCTTCCTCAACGAGACGTTGCTTAACTTTATTCCAATACTTACGAGCAGTCTGATAATCAGCACTTTCTGTTAATACTCGGATAACATCCACAATAGAAAAGAAATACTTTTCCTGTTCGTCGTCCCACACAACGCGCACTTGTTGGGCTTCAAACTGTTTTATAATTTCTTCTTGTGCCATAGTACTCTGTCAATCAACTTCGCTTGCAAAATTACAAAGAAATTTTGATATACACAAATCTTTTTTAGTAAAAATAATTTTATGGACGTATTTTAAGCCCCTCTGCCATCAGCAGAATAGGCTTGCTACTCACACGCGTACCTATTATATATTGCGTGCCACCATCTTTCACTTTCAGTTTCTTTTTTAACTCCTCCGCCCCCATCACATAGTTTCGTGTCAGCACATTAAACTGCCCGCCACGTACACCTTCCTCCCTTTGAGGGAGGACCGAGGTGGGTCTGATCCTGAAAATCCGTCCAGGAAAATCCTCTACTAATCGGTCCGATACATACAAATGGGTATTCACATCCAATTTACGAAGCCCATATCGTGCCCCCACCAATTTATACGCACCTGCTTTCAATATGGCCACACTGGGTTCGTAAATATATCCTTGGTTAATGGGATAATTGGCAAATTGGCTAATTGTCTGTTCCTCTTCATCTTTGCTAAATTCAAACTGCCATCCTTCTGCCAAATCCACACAGGTAACATGGTATCTTGTGCCTTGTGCATTGTTAACCAATAAAACTTCCTTCACCTCGTTCTTTACTGCTACTACATGCACTTGCCATCCGTCACCTAATTCCTGCTCCGCCTGTGTAATATCCAGCATAGGCGAGAGTTTGATAAGTATATTATCTGCTACCTCTCGCATCTTGGGCAACAATGTTACCACATTGGGCGTGCAGTCTGCCAAACGAAACACTTTTCCTCCATTTTTGTCCCTGCGTGCAGGATCTATGTAGATTGTGGCGTTTTTGTTTCCTGTTTCCTGTTTCTTGTTTCTTGTCAAAAAGTCCTCTGCCGTAGTGTGATGTACCGTCACTTTCTCAGGCAGATTATGTTCTGCCAATCTACACAATTCTTCACTCTGCTCCACATAATCTGCCGTCTCAAACTTCTCGCTCATGAAATAAGTATCTACCCCTGCTCCGCCTGTCAGGTCGATTAAGTGCTTCCCTTTCACTAGTCCAGCCTTGTATTTGGCAGTGGCTTCGGACGAACATTGCTCACAACTCAATCGTGGCGGATACCACCACCCACGTTCAGCCAACAAAGGCAACTTATCCTTTGTACGTTGATAACCCTCTATCTGTTGTAGGAAAAATCGCCACTCGTCGTCGCTTAAATCGGCATATTTAGAACGATGCAGGGCCAAGTTTTCTACTTGGTCCTGCCTGTGTGTGTATATCAGTTCTGCACTTACCATGTCATTACTACACGGAACTGCTTGCTATCGGGACGGAACTGAATACCCCAGGACTCCTCGTATGCAAAATCCGAAGCGGTGTAGTTAATTTCAATCCAGCCTATGCCGTAGAAATAGTCATACGTCTCCGTATAGGTCAATTGATTTCCTTCCTCGTCCCATTCTTCTATGTGGCGACTAAAAGGCAAAGGACGTTGCATCTCTTCGCCACGAGAGTTCTTTTCTACCAAATAGACCTGTACATTGCCATCGTTGAAGATGGTTTTGTTCAGCTGACTCAGGTCGAAACCTGCATAGAAATAATTGTTGGCAAATTGCAAACTACCTGATTCATCGCCCGTATAGGACCATTGAGACCTGCCTACATTGCAATCTACAATCTTCCAATTGGGACTTTCCACAATAGTGGTCTTCTCACAACTGCTTAGTCCAGCCATCAGCAAGACTAAAACACCTAGTAAATAGCTCTTTTTCATAATGTATTTATTTTGTTGTTAAATTTCTACAATCGTAAATCCTGCGCCTCCATGGTTCACATCACCCTCGTGAAAGTCGCGTATGCGGTTATGCTTTTTGAGTCGTTGCAGGTAGTCACGTGTCAGTTGTTTCAACGCCCCTGTACCTGTGCCATGCAATATACTCACTTCTCCTGCATTCACCATTACAGCCCTATCCATATAGGCTATCAACTCCTCCTCTGCTTCATCTATACGATAGCCCCTCAAATCCAATTCACGCTGAAAACTGAGTTTGGCTTTGCGTATGGTGTCAATAATCATCGGTTGACTGGATGGCAGCGATTTGCTCATACCTTTCAAGTCCTTAAAGTCATGCAACACCTCGCCCTTTGGCTTCTTGTCAGGCCCATCTCCCTCTTTTTTATCTAGGCGGCTTCTTTCCACCTTCAACTTTAGATTTTCCACTTTCTGCCGCGATACACGTGTTTTCTCTTTGTCTGCCTTGCTCTCTTTTATCTCGCGTATCGTGCGTTCAATGGTCTTGTTACTTTCATCCAACAAATTCTGTGCCTGAGCTTGCGCTTGAGCCAATATTTCTTTCTTTTTGGCTTTTATCTGACCCATTTGTTCCTCATATTGCGCGATTCTTTCCTCTAGATGTTTCTCTTTTTGACGAATGTTTTGCCGTTTGTTCTCCCAATAACGTTTGTCGCGGGCTATGTCTTGCAGTTGTTTGTCATAGTCGATATGTTCGGTACCCACTATCTCGATAGCGCGCTCGATAATAGCTTCTGGCATACCTATTTGACGGGCTATCTCTATGGCAAAACTCGATCCTGCCTGACCTGTTGACAACTGAAACAAGGGTTTCAATGCCCCTCTGTCATATAGCATAGCCCCATTCAAAATGCCCTCAGTAGATTCCGCAAAGTGCTTCAAATTGCTATAGTGCGTTGTCACTACTCCCACCGCTTGCTGTTCGTGCAATTCTTTCAAGGTGGCTTCAGCCAACGCACCACCTATCATAGGCTCTGTACCGCTACCAAATTCATCAATCAAAAATAAACTGTTTTTATCGGCATTACGGATAAAATACTTCATGTTCTTCAAGTGCGACGAATAGGTACTCAAATCGTCTGCTATACTCTGCTCATCCCCTATGTCAATCATCAGTTGCTCAAATACACCTGCTATGCTATCTTCTCTCATTGGTACCAACAGCCCGCATTGCAACATATATTGGCATAAACCTATTGTTTTCAAACATACCGACTTGCCGCCTGCATTGGGTCCTGAAATCACCAATATCCGATTCTCCTCTTCGCCCAATCGCATAGACAAGGGCACTACGTCTCGCCCTTCTTCGATAAATCGCAAATACAACACAGGGTGTCTGGCCTCTTTGAAATCGATTATTGGTTTGTTCCTTAACTCTGGTGCAATGGCATGCAAACTGTGCGCCAATTGGGCTTTGGCTTGCAGAAAATCCAAATGGGCCAAATAATGCTCTGTTTGTAGTATGTCTGGCACCGCAGGACGTAATTGATTGGTCACTTCTGTCAATATACGCGCGCGTTCTCGCTTCTCCTCTCCTTCCAAACTGCGAATCCTATTATTGGCCTCTACCACCTGGGCGGGTTCTATAAATACGGTCTTTCCTGTTGCACTTTCGTCATGCACTATACCGCCTATTTTCTTTTTCAACCCTGGTGGAATAGGCAATACCAATCGCCCTTCACGTAGGGTAGGGGTAGCATCTTTGTCCAATAAACCCTCCGACTGCGCCTGCCGTAAGATACTATTGATGGCTCTACTCACCGATCCTTGCGCAGCACTCAATTCTCTCCTTATACGTGCTAACTCGGGCGAGGCATTGTCTTTCATCCTCCCAAACGCATCTATCACCTTGTCTATCCGTGTTTTTTGCGGTAGTATAGCGGTAGTAGAACTTAGAGTCAACCTACTGAGTATAGGAAATCTATTTCCATCCAGCCGACTGAAAAAATGCTCTAACTCTATGGCATAACTGATGGTCTGCCGTAGTTGATTTAGTTCTTCTTCGTCCAAAAACAGCCCTTCTACACGTATGCGCGCCAAGTTCTCACGCAAATCATGCATGTCTCCTCGTGGATAAGCCAATGAACCATCTTCTTGGATATGTAGCATCTCTTGCGTCTCACCCAGCAATCGCTCTATCGACTCAAAATCAGTCAGGTAAACCATTTGCTCCACCTGCTCGCGTCCCAATCCCGAACTGCAATATGCTTCAAGTCGTTCACGGATAAGCGTAAAGTCTAGTTTCTGCTCTATGTTGTCGGGATAAATCACGATAGTCGTATATCTTTTATCACATTGGCTTTTACCGCCTCGTTTAACTTTTTAATCAGCGCACCTCTACATTCAAATAGTTGTTGGCGCAACGCTGCGGAACGTATTTGCACGTGCAATACCTGATCTTTAATCTCTATCTTACCTGTCAATCTGGCCACCTGCTCTCCCATTACCTGTGGCCATTGGGCCACTAGTTGGTCGCCCAAAATAGTCTGTTCCAATCCCTGCTCGCGCAGGTATTGAACTACTAAATCAGTAATTGCCATCGGTTGAGCCATCTTACTTTAGGTTTTGCAAATCGTATCGTTCAATCAAATTAATGAGTTTTTGGGGATAATTGGGGTCTGTAGCATAGCCACATTGTTTCAATCCCCTGGCCCAACCTTGATAGTCTGTATGGTCCAACTCAAATAGCGAAGCATAACGCTTGCGGTTTTTCAAAAATAAAGAGTGATCGATAAAGGAGTCTTCGGCTGCATAATACTGACGAAAACATTCGGCTTTCTCGTCATCGTCATGCCTGTATGTCTCCCATTTCCAATCTGAGGTACATTTGATGCCAAAATGGTTGTTGGCTTCGGTGGCCAGTTCGCTCTTGCCTGCGCTGGATTCCAACAACCCTTGTGCCATAGTAATGGCGGCAGGGATATTGTATTCCCTCTCTTGCTCTAATACAATATCTTTATACTGTTGGATATAGGCCAAGTAGTTGCTATCCAATGTTTGCTGCTGGGCGTGTATCATGCTGCAGCTCCACAATAAACACAATAAAATATAGGTTTGTTTCATTTTATTCAACTTTTGCGCTGCAAAAGTACAAAAATATTTTGATTTATGCAAATTTTTTTACACTAAAAATTTGGATATTTCCAAAAAAAACTGTAACTTTGCAGTCGTTTTTCGTAACACAACAATGAAGGTTATTATTCTTGGTCATGGCAATATCGGCCGCGCTGCCGAACAAGCCCTCAAAATGGCTCCTGATATGGAGCTGGTGGGAGTGTATCACCACAACGATTCATTAGCCGATGTGGTAGCCGACGTGGCCTTGGTGTGTACCCCTACGCGGGAGGTGCCTGACTATGTGCCACAGTTGCTCAAACGCGGAATATGTACTGTGGATTCATTTGATATTCACCAACAGATATACAATCTCAAACAGCAGTTTGACCCATTGTGCCATAGCGCCAAAGCGGTCAGCATTGTTTCTGCTGGTTGGGACCCTGGTTCCGATTCTATGGTGCGAGCTCTTATGACTGCACTTGTGCCAGAGGGAAATATGTTTACCAACTTTGGTCCTGGTCGCTCAATGGGGCACACCGTGGCTGCAAAAGCCATTCCTGGTGTCAAAGATGCCCTTTCTATGACTCTGCCTGCAGGAAAAGGTAAACACAATCGCCACGTCTATATCGAGATAGAAGAGGGCTACAGCTTTGAACAGGTTAAAGCGGCCCTGCTCAACGACGATTATTTCGCCCACGATTATACCGAAGTGGAATTGGTTTCATCGGTTGAAGCGTTACAAACTACCGACCATGGTGTGCATATTGAACGCAATGGCTGCTGCGGCAACAAGGATAATCAACAATTGGATTTTTCCATGCGCATCAACAACCCTGCCTTAACTGCCCAATTCATGGTTTCTTGTGCGCGTGCCGCTTATCGAATGAAGCATCAACAACGTTATGGCGCTTACACAACTATTGAACTGGCCCCCGCCGATTTGCTGCCTGGTACGTTGGAACAATTGGTAAAAACATTCGTTTAACAACATATATATATGGAAGACAAACAAACACGTCAATTCATTGACAATTTTATGGCGGAACTCATCCGCAAAAACCCTGGAGAAAAAGAGTTTCATCAAGCAGTTAGCGAGGTGGTAGAGAGCGTAGCTCCTTACATCATGCAATACCCCTATCTGCGTGAGCAAAAAGTGTTGGAACGCATCGTTGAACCCGAGCGCGTAATCATGTTTCGCGTGCCATGGGTAGATGATCAAGGGCAAGTGCAAATCAACCGCGGCTATCGTGTGCAGATGAATAGTGCCATTGGCCCGTACAAAGGAGGTATCCGTTTCCATAGCAGCGTTACGTTGAGTATCATGAAATTCCTTGCTTTTGAACAAACATTCAAAAACAGTCTTACCACGCTTCCTATGGGTGGCGCCAAGGGTGGTAGTGATTTCTCTCCACGTGGCAAATCCGATGCCGAAGTGATGCGTTTCTGCCAATCTTTCATGTGTGAACTCTACCGCCATATTGGCGCTGATACCGATGTACCTGCTGGAGACATAGGTGTAGGTGGCCGTGAGGTTGGTTATTTGTTTGGTCAATACAAGCGCCTCCGCGATGAATTCACTGGTACGTTCACAGGAAAAGGACAATACTGGGGTGGCAGCCGTTTGCGCCCAGAAGCCACAGGCTATGGAGCATGCTATTTTGCCCAAGCTATGCTGGCTACGCGCAATAAATCATTCGATGGACAACGTGTGTGCATCTCTGGCTCTGGCAATGTAGCACAATTTGCAGCGCAAAAAGCGATGCGCCTGGGGGCTAAAGTGCTTACACTATCCGACAGTGATGGCTTTATCTACGATAAGGAGGGACTGACCGAAGAAAAACTCAACTACGTTTTCGAACTCAAAAATATCCGTCGTGGTCGTATCAAAGAATATGCTACCCGTTTCCCTCAAGCTGAATATTTCCCAGGCGAACGCCCCTGGCGTATCCCTTGCGATATAGCTATGCCTTGTGCTACCCAAAACGAGATTGAAAAACATGATGCGGAGAATTTGGTCAAGAATGGTTGCTTCTGCGTGACAGAAGGTGCTAATATGCCTTCTACTCCCGAAGCGATTGCTATCTTCCAAGGTGCCAAGATCCTTTACAGCCCTGGTAAAGCCAGCAATGCAGGTGGTGTAGCCACATCTGGCCTGGAAATGTCGCAAAACTCTATACGCCAGCGTTGGACTGCCGAAGAAGTAGATGAACATCTACACCGCATTATGGCAGATATCCACACCGCGTGCTTGAAATATGGTACGGAGCCTGATGGTTACATCAACTATGTGAAAGGTGCCAACATCGCTGGCTTCATCAAAGTGGCCAACGCCATGGTTGAGCAAGGCGTAGTGTAAACTAGTCGCTGCAAAGGCTGTCTATGGAGACCTTGATGCAAAATAGGATTAGACGTATCTTGCTGGTTTGTACCAACTACGATAGTTTTTCCCTCGAGGAAGATGGTCGTATCGAAGTGCAGATTGCGCAGGAGTATGCCGAACTGAATCTAAGTTCTCCTCCTTCTATTATTCGTTGTGAAACTACTGCCGAAGCGTTAAACACTATGCGCCAAGGCGAGCAGTTTGATTTGGTGATTGCAATGTATAATATGGGAGGTGATACGTTCGAGTTTGCGCATCACATGAAGCAGATTGCGCCTCAGACACCTATTGTGCTTCTGTCTTCGTTCTCCAAGGCTGTTTACCAACGCATTGAAGATGCCGACTGCCCAGATATAGACTATGTCTTTTGTTGGAACAACTCCACCGACCTGATTATTGCTATCATCAAACTGCTGGAAGATAAACTCAATGCCGAACATGATATTCTTGAATCAGGCGTGCGAGCTATTTTGCTGGTGGAAGATTCGGTACGATATTATAGCACCTATTTACCTCTGTTATATACCCTGATTTTGCATCAGAATAGTGTGGCTATCAGCGATGCACTCAATGAGAAACAACAAGTGCAACGCAAGCGGGCACGCCCCAAAGTGCTTATGGCTACGTGCTACGATGAGGCGGTTGAACTATACGAGAAATATAAATCCAACCTTTTGGGCGTAATATCCGATATAGGATTTGTGCTGCACAAAGGCGATAAACCCAATACCGAAAAACTAGATGCTGGTGTGGGTCTATGTCAATTGATTCGCCAAGACAATCCCACAATGCCTATTCTTATGCAGTCGTCCCAAGCATCTATGTCGGTGGTTGCCAAACAATTAGGCGTAGGGTTTATTATGAAAACGGGCAAGACACTTACCCAGGAACTTAGCGACTATATTGGCCGTGAATTTGGCTTCGGTGACTTCGTGGCTACACACCCTGTTACTGGGCAAGAGATTGCACGCGCCCATGACTTGGAAGGATTTGAACAGGTCATTTCTACTATCCCATCGGAAGTGTTCCGCCATTTGTCTGATAATAACTATTTGAGCAAGTGGCTGTTTGCGCGTGGTTTGTTCTCGGTAGGGTATCCCGTTAGTAGATTGCAAATCACCGATGAAGAGTCTATCGAAACTATTCGTCAAGCCAACATCGCTCTCATACACGACTATCGTATTCACCAATCGCAAGGGGTGGTGGCGCGTTACAATGCTGACACCTACAACGATACCATCTGGTTTAGCCGTCTTGGCAACTCATCTTTGGGAGGCAAGGCGCGCGGCATGGCTTTCTTAAACCATCTGCTGCAGAAATATGATTTATACAACCAATGGGAAGATGTGCGGGTGATGATACCTCGCTCTATGGTGATTACTACCGAATATTTCGACCGCTTCATCCACGACAACGGCTTGCAATATGTCATCAATTCCGATAGCTCAGACGAGGATATCCTTTCTGAATTTGTGGCTTCTAATTTGCCTGAGGACCTCAACGAAGCATTGCGGCGATTCATTCGTGTCACACATTGTCCATTGGCAGTACGTTCGTCTAGCAAACTAGAGGACTCATACTATCAGCCTTTTGCTGGTGTATATTCTACTTATATGGTGCCGTCCACCAACAACGAAGATCAGCAACTGCGTCTCGTGAGCAAAGCTATCAAATCGGTGTATGCATCGGTATATTTCGCTTCTTCTCGTGGTTATATCACCTCTACTGCCAATGTGCTTTCTGAGGAAAAAATGGCGATTCTTTTACAGGAAGTGTGCGGTGAGGAAGAGCAGGGACTCTTCTTCCCAACGCTTTCTGGTGTGGCACGCAGTATCAATTTCTATCCTGTAGGACATGAAAAACCCGAAGAGGGTATTGTTAAGGTAGCGTATGGCTTGGGTAAAGTTGTTGTGGATGGAGAACAGGTTTTGCGTTTCTCTCCCAAATATCCTAAACGTGCAATGCAGACCTCTACAGACGACCTCACGATGCGTGAAACACAACAATCGATGTTGGCTTTGTCAATGCAGCCAGAGAAATTTCATACTTCGGTAGATGATGCTATCAACCTGACTCGTCTATCTATCGCCGATTGTGAATCGTTGGCCTCTTTGAAATTAGTAGCCTCTACATACGATCGTGATAATATGCGTATTGTGGATTCGTGCTATCCATCGGGTCCTCGTTTTGTCACATTCGCCCCTATATTACGGTTTGATACGTTTCCCTTAGCCTCTATCATCCAACGCCTCTTGGAAATTGCTCAGCAAGAGATGCACTGCCCTGTGGAGATAGAGTTTGCTGCCAATCTCATGACTAGCCCTGCAGTATTTAATGTGCTGCAAATACGTCCTATCTCAGCCGATAGTATGCTGGCCAAGGTGAACTGGGATGAGGTGGAGATTACCAATCCTCTTTTGCTCTCATCTAGTGCCTTAGGCGTAGGAAAAGTGGGTGATGTGCAAGATGTAATCTATTTGAAAAAAGAGGCTTTTGATCCCCTACATACACAAGAAATGGCTGCTACGCTGCGTACTTGGAATGCACGGATGCGGCAGCAAAAACAGGGTTATGTGCTTATAGGCTATGGACGTTGGGGATCGGCTATATCTTCATTGGGTGTTCCTGTGCAGTGGAGCGATATCAGCGAGACGAAAGTACTGGTGGAGTGCAACCTGCCTAATTTCCGTGTAGAACCTAGTCAAGGTTCGCATTTCTTCCAAAATCTTACGTCGTTCAATGTGGGTTATGTCAATATCGACCCATTTGCTCGTCCTACAGATTGCTACAACGAGGAGATGCTCAATGCTTTACCCGCTATAGAAGAAACTCCTTATTTGCGTCATGTGCGCTTAACGAACGCCGCCACTATTCTTATCGACGGATTTGCCAGCAAAGCTTTTATTGGCATGCCTGGTGAATAGGCTGCCCAAGCAGGTTATACCACCGATGATTGCGAATAAGATAGACTTGTCCGCGGTATATGATTTTGGTGTTGGTTGCTGGAGAAGCAACCTTGTCTAGTCCTGTGGGTTGATAGCCCATTACATGATAGAGTGCATTATGCACCAATTGTTTCCCTTGCTCGCTAATCTGCGCCATAGAGTATTCGCTCAAACCTATCATGATCATGTTCTCATGTTCCACCACAGCATCTTGCCCATTGCAAGTGGCGAGCGTAGTGATAGGCGTGATTTGCCAATTAGACATGGTAGCTACACCATTAGTGGATACCTGATTATAGAGCGATAGTGGTGACTCCGTAAGCGTATGCGGATAGGTATAAAGAGAGTGGGTGAGGTCGGTGGGTATAATGGCATTGCTCGTGGTATTCGTGGCGGTACACCAGTTCCACACCTCTGTTTTGCCCATAAATGGTTTCAGGCACACAAAAGGTAAAGTGGTCTCTTGCAAACTCTTCGCCCCTAAGGCTGAACTCTTAGGTACGGGTGATAAAATCACAGCCTCACAACCTGTCAAATCCAACACATCATTGGCATCCATCACCTTAAAATAGAAAGTGGTGTCGGTTTTTAGATAAGCTAGAAGTGCTTTGTCGGCTTCTGCATTAGGCAAAGTCACATAGGCTATTTTGATGCCCGTTGTGTCTTCTGGATCGGGTTTGGGGTCAGGGTCTGGATCGATCGGTTCACCTTCTATATACTCATAGCATCCCAAATCAGGTGCACTACCATAATAGCGCAGACGGACATCTGTACCTTGATTCTTAAACGAGGCGTTTTCGGTGGGGTGCAACAGCGTGCCTGTTGTTATCCTGCCATCTGCTTGCCGTGCAGCCAAAATCTGTGTGGTATCCAAACTTACAAAATCGCTGGCTTGTATGTTCACCCCAGTAGTGTTCCAACTATTATACGAATCTACTAATGTGTTCTTTGCCCGATGACTATTGCTGCCTTTGGATAAATAGCTCAAGCAATTTTGTATGGTTAGTGTGCCATAACTGGTCGTAAAGCCATAGTCGTTTCCGTTCATATAGCCCGTGTTGTTGTATAGCACCATTGTTCCATCGTTGTTGTTTTGGTCAAATCCTTTTACCGTATTGGCTACCGATAGGCAATGTTGTATGGTCACAATATGGTTGGTATAATTACCTCCCATTTTAAATCCGTTGCCGTTGCCCCAGTTGGTGTAGTGCTCTAGCGTTACGGTCTTTTTGTCTCCATAGCGGTCGGTCACTTCTTTGCCGTTGGTGAACTGGTCAAACCAAGCCTTATCGGTTTGATAGCGTGGATGATTGCGCATATCATATTCTCTGGGTCCGTTCTTATAGCAGATGCAGCTGTCTATGATAGTGGCACTAGTGCTAACGCGCTGAAAAAAGTCCCACCCATCGTCTGAGTTGTTCCAAGCACGGCAACCAATATAACGATTGGGCGCGCCCGAGAACTGTTTATCGGCAAATCCGTCGGCGTTGCCACCAAAGTCGGCACCTGTTAAACCTCCGTTTTCGTAGTCAAAATTGTCGTGACTATCGCAATTGATGATGAGGTTATTACCTCCTTTCTTCATTTGACAACCTGTGTCGGCGGAGCCGTAGATATCTAGATTCTCAAATCTGCAATAGCTGCCTTCACAATAGAGGTTGTTCTTGCCCGAATAGCGCAATGTCAGGTCCTTAATATGCACATACGAACTGTTCTCGCCTATTTTCAATCCTCGTTTGCCGTAGGGAACAGTACGAAAATCCAAGATGGCTTTTTCGCCAGGATAACCTGCTATCACTAGCATACGAGATGATGAACCATTTCTAGTTAAGGGAGTCTCTCCTAAGTTATATTGTCCTCCTAGCAGATATAAGGTGTCGCCAGGTAAAGAGACACGATTCAAACCTTTTTCAAAAGAGCAAGGGGTGGAATATGAATCACCGTTGCCTGTGCCTGTGGGCGAACAATAATACGTAGTGGCGTGTGCTGTACCTACTAAACCCATAAGAGTTGCGAATAATATATGTAGTTGTTTCATAACTTTGAAGATTTGTGTGTCATTATATTTACAATCAATTCATCGGTTTGTTGCATTCCATCATGTCCGATGCGTGTTAGATTATGTATTGTTTTGTCAATGTCGTCATCTATTATTCCCTCCGTTGCATCGGGATAACTGTGTTCTTTGGCTAGCGAGGCAGCTATCACTGCGGTAGCCACACCGCTAGTTACTTTTAGTGCACAACCAGGTTTAGCACCATCGCAAA
This sequence comes from Paludibacteraceae bacterium, assembly GCA_024399785.1. Lineage (GTDB taxonomy): Bacteria > Bacteroidota > Bacteroidia > Bacteroidales > Paludibacteraceae > Colicola. The sequence continues at coordinate 13,439 of JAKSNM010000009.1, read as the reverse complement.
TCATGCCAGATATATTGGCAATCATGTTTTTGATGGCGTAGGTTATTTCTTCATATTGTCCGCCTTTTAGATAGGTAATGCCGCAAGCCGAACCTGTGGCTGCTACTACACAGCCGCATAAAGCGGACAAACGTCCCAACGATTGTTTGATATAAATCACCGTTAAATTACTGAGCGCCAGTGCGCGCAGAGTTTGTTCCTCACTGGCACCTATGTGGCGCGCATAAATTAGCACAGGCACCGAGCAACTGATACCCTGGTTGCCACTGCCCGAATTAGACATTACCGGAACCATGGCACCTGACATACGTGCATCGCAAGCTCCCGATGTGTAGGCCAAAATTTGCTCAAATACACTGTTATCTTGCTTGGCCAGTATCTGCCCTAAACAGTGTCCACATTTGTGCTCAAAAGCATATTCGGCTGCCCGAATATTCATTTCTGCTCCTTCTAGCAAAAATTGCAGTTCAGTATAGTCGATGGATAGGGCAAAATCATATACCAACTTCAATGTTAGATCTTGAGGCTGATTGTCTGTTGTTGGTTGCACTGCTTTTTCCCCTTCTTCTACAAAGTGGGTGTGCTCTCCTTGTATAGTAGCCGTTGCTTGTTTATCTCCCTTATATACATGTGCTTGCACATAAAGTATATTGGGAGCATTTTCCAATACTTCTATTGTGATAGGCACGCGTTGCATATAGGCTTTGGCGTATGCTACGGCATCTAGAGTGGTGTCTCGCAACACTTCCAACCCTAATTCACTATGTCCAATTGTGGCACCTAGGGCAATGGCAATAGGTAGCCCTGTCATCTCTGTATTGGGTATGCCTACTGCCATGGCGTTTTTATAGATATTCCTACTCAGTTCTACCACTATTTTATCGGGTTCGGCTCCTAGCCGTTCCTTGGCGCGTGCCACACACAGTGCCACACAAATCGGTTCGGTGCAACCTATGGCTGGCACCACTTCAGTATGGAGTAATTGAAGGATACTAGCGTGTGTCATAGTTTTAAGAAATGTAATTTAAGACGTACTATAGTGAGCTGTTTTATCCACCATGCAACGTGGATGGAATGAATTTTGTCAAAGAGTACTTGTTGAGCTTCTAGATGGTGCTTGGCCGTAGTGGAATGAGTATTGTAAGTGTAGTTGTATCCGATATAGTTCATCATCTGTATGTGTGGCTCGGTACTCCACAACTGCAACGAAAAGACCACATCTTCATATATCATCCCTTCGGGGAATTGTAGTTGGTGCTCTTTTATCCACGATGTGCGATATAGCCGCATGCAAGGAGAGGTGAACTGATACCGATGAATAGGTAACTTTTCTTGCAACACTTTCCCCTCAATGCTTACTCTTCTATATCCTGACTGCACATACTCAGCTGCGCCAATAGCGATTATATGTTTCTCTATAAAGTCTACTTCTAAATAATCATCTGCATCTACAAAAGTAAGGTATTCACCTTTCACTTTTTCCAAACCATTATTACGTGCCACTCCTTGCCCTTGATTGGCTTGATGAATCAGCAAGAAACGTGTGTCTGCATCTACAAACGATTGCGCAATTGCGCTTGATTCATCGGTAGAACCATCATCTATCAAGATGACTTGCAAATCTTGATGGGTTTGCATTTTAATAGATGTTAAACACTGTGCTAGAAAGGGCGCAGTATTATAGATGGGCACTATGATGGAGCAAAGTCTCAAATTCATGGGCTAAATATCTGCGGTTGAATATTTCTTTATTTGTCACACATTGGTGGGTGTATCCATCCTCTTGCCACTCGTGGTATTTATCTATAATAAATGCTTTGATTTCATCGACAGATTCGGTGGCTATACCCGCATGTGTATCGGCGATAGCTTGCGCTAGACAACCTTCGTCTGATGGAATACATAAAATAGGTTTTTCGCACCCTAATGCTTCTGAAAACTTGGTGGTCATCATCCCATGTGTTCTCTTGCTTGTCAGTACGAGCATGATGCTACTTTGGCGAATCGTGTTGCCCAACTCTGTGTGCGCAACAGGCTGTTGCTCAGGAGTGTGAATATCTATCACCACTTTGTCCAAATGCAACTCGTTCACAGCTTGATAGAGAGGGCTTAGATCATAGTGCCCAAACATTGAACCAATATACGTAATGCGAAATACATCGGTTGGCACAGCCTGAAAATAGAACTGCTTTGGGTCAAACCCATTATATATAAGGTGTACGTTGGCATTGAATTGCTTGATAAACTCCACATGCCAGGGCGACACCGTGGTAACGATATTGGCTTGCTGAATGGCCTTGTTTCGTCTGCGCAATTGTATGGCGCGATAGATGCTTCTAAATGGTCTTAACCACCATTGCTGATGGGCGTACTGATAGGTAGAGTGCTCTACTTGTTCATCTAGGTCACGTATATCGGCTATCAAAGGTAGATGCCTGTCTTGTGCTATCTTGACCGCTGCGCCCAAAGGGAAGGTTGAAAAGGTAGTACATACTACACCATCGTAGTGCTCGTCCCTAATCTGCTCCTCTATGGCTTGGGCAAAATGGCGCTCGTGCCAATTACTAACCAGTGACCAGATGGATTTTATCAGCCAATCCAATGTGCTGCCCGTATAGGTTGATATAGTTGTAATGGGATAAGTATGCTCAAAGCATAGTGGCTCTCTTTCCTCGGTGAATAGATGTATATCATATCCCTGCTCGTGCAAATACTGGCACATATAGCGTAGTCGCGGTAGATAACCTGGGGCTATCGGAGGGTCAGACACTATGAGTAGGCGGGTTTTCATATCAGTTGCAGTAGTTTGGGATATAAACTCTTGTGGTAACTATTATCTGCTATGGATGTGTTGTGCCACAATAAATTCAACTCGCCATGGTGCTGGCGCACTTTATCAATCAACTCCGAGGCATAGAAATAAGCCTCATCCTCGTTTAGATGCATATAGTTGCTACCGCTTAACGTGCAATCCATCATCGTGAGCGGATGCAACACCAGTGGGGTTAGTTGCCGTGTCTTGGGATTAATCCACCTTACAGCTCGTGTGGTGCGCAAACGAAATCCTGCCAAATCGGCAAAGCCCATCGTATAATCATCGGTATAGCCAGCATCCACCAGTTGTTGCATCCTGTCTATTGAGCAACTCAGATAGTGTGAGCGATGTACCTTCCCCGCGGGTAGAGGGCAGGTGGCGTATGCACTGGAATGAATGCCTATTTGTGCACCGCTATCACGCAGCAATTGTTCAGTGGCTAGGTAGTCGTGCCCCCGCAGGTTATATTGGGGATAGTCTAGCCCTTTCCCCGAACTATGTTTGGCAAAATAGATCACTTGTGCTTGGGGTACTTGTGCATCTTGTTGCATTATCCACGGGAAAGTGTATGCAGGATCTTGGCGAATATCTCGCCATGCAGCCAATACGTTGTGTGTTTGTCCGCGCAGGATGCCTCCCAGGGCGCCGCGCAGGTGACGATACTGTGTCAGCGTGTCTATGTCGTGGGTGAGATAGATAGCGTCAAAGCCTGGCCCTGGTAGGGGCAAATTGAGCATTTTCATTAGCAAACGACTGTATTCATCCACCAGTGGTATTTGCCATTCATTGCTGCTAAATTGGGAGAACTGTGCCAGAAATCTGCCGTGTTCATCGCGTTTCTTATTCAGCAGTTCTTCTGCACGGGAGATGAAAAAGAATGTGTTGTACACCAAATCCGATGCCACCACTACTTCCTCTCCGCATCTTTCCATCTGCGGTGTTTGATTTAGATTGGGATAACGCAATGTCCAATCTACGTCCGAACTTAATCGCACGCGCTTGGCAGCGTTGGCATCGCCGTGGCACAGAAATTCAATTATATATCGCTCAATATCTCCCATTCGTACATTTTTTGTTCTATGGTATGTTTCACATGGTCATAATGTTGAAATAGTTCTGCCGTTTGGTTCTGTGGATCGTTTAGTTGAGCTTCAATAGTGGCCTGTTCTTGTTCCAGTTGTGCTATCTCGGCTTCGATGGCGGCTATTTGTTTCTCTTTCTTACGTTGGGCTGCAGCTTGTGCTTTTTGGGCGGCAAAGTCGGCTTTGGCATCGCTTGTACGATTGCTGTTTGTGGTGGTTGCTACACTCTTACGTTCCAACTCTTGCAGGGTGGTCATCTTTTTGGTGCGCAAGAAATCGTATATACCTCCCAGGTGCTCTCTTACGTGTCCGCCACCAAATTCATATACTTTATCGACCAGTCCATCCAGGAAATCGCGGTCATGGCTCACACAAATCACTGTGCCATCAAATTCTTTCAACGCATTTTTCAGTACATCTTTGCTTGGCATATCCAAGTGGTTGGTAGGCTCGTCCAGTATCAGCAGGTTGCAGGGGGATAGCAGGAGTCGAATCATAGCCAGCCTGCTTCTTTCGCCGCCAGATAGCACTTTCACTTTCTTTTCCGAGGCTTCGCCGCCGAACATAAATGCACCCAGTATATCGCGTATTTTGGTGCGTATATCGCCTACTGCGACATAGTCAATGGTCTCAAATACGGTGCGTTCTCCATCCAACAGACTGGCCTCGTTTTGGGCAAAATAGCCTATTTTGACATTGTGTCCTATTTTCAGTGTGCCTAGATAGTCCAGTTGGTCCATGATACATTTCACGAGGGTTGTCTTGCCTTCGCCGTTGCGTCCCACAAACGCTACTTTCTCGCCGCGACGAATCGTGAGGGTCACTTGGCTGATTACAGCGTGGTCGGCTCCTTGATAGGTCTTCTCCAGATCTTCGATGATTACGGGAAAATCGCCACTACGTGGGGCAGGAGGGAATTTCAGATTCAGGCGAGAGGTATCTTCCAAATCTACTTCCAGTCGTTCTATTTTATCCAGTTGTTTTATTCTGGATTGCACCTGTACCGCTTTCGTGGCTTTGTAGCGGAAGCGCTCTATAAAAGCCTCCGTCTCCTCTATCATCTTCTGCTGGTTCATATAGGCACGCACCTGTTGGTCATGCCGCTCTTGGCGCAAAGTGACGAATTGGTCATAGGGCACGTTGTAATCATAGATGCGTCCCAGGGTGATTTCGATAGTTCGGTTGGTGGCGTTGTTTAAGAAAGCGCGGTCGTGACTTACCAGCAGCACTGCGCTGCTTGATTGTGCCAAGAACTGTTCCAACCACTGTATTGACTCTATATCCAGATGGTTGGTAGGTTCGTCCAATAGAATCAGGTCTGGGTGACGTAATAGGATTTTTGCCAATTCGATACGCATGCGCCAACCGCCAGAGAACTCGGTGCAGGGCCTGTCAAAGTCTCTGCGCTCAAACCCCAAACCAATAATGGTGCGGTCCATCTCGGCTACAAAGCGGGCTTCGTCCTCGCCATGAAAGACCGTAAAGACTTCCTCTTTTAGTGTTCGGTTGTCCTGAAACAGCATCACCTGAGGCAGATAACCTATGGTCAGGTCGGTGTCTTTGGATATACGTCCTGCGGTGGGCTCATACTCGCCAGCCAGTAGGCGCAACAGCGTGGTCTTGCCTGCTCCGTTCTTACCCACCAGGGCTATTCTGTCTTTCTTGTTAATCAAAAAAGATATATCGTCCAAAATAGGTTTCGATGCAAATTCTATGGATAAATGTTCTACGGATATCATCGCCTCTAATTTTTCGCCTCTAAACTCTAAACTCTAAACTTTAAACTCTTCATATACCTTCCCGTATAGGATGCTTCGCATCCCATCACCTGTTCGGGTGTGCCTTCGGCTACGATATAGCCTCCTTGCTCGCCGCCTTCTGGACCCAGGTCTATGATATGATCTGCCGCCAATATGATGCTGGAGTTGTGCTCTATAATCAATAGCGTGTGCCCTTTGGCTATCAGGCGGTTTAAGGCAGATAATAGCACTTGTATATCGGCTTGACTTAGTCCAGTCGTTGGTTCGTCAAAGATGAATAAGGTGGGTTGATTGTTCTCGTCGGCCAGAAACGAAGCCAGTTTCACACGTTGACTCTCGCCGCCAGACAATGTAGAGGACGATTGACCGAGTTGGATATAACCCAATCCCACATCTTTCAGGGGTTGCAAGCGTTTCACAATGCGTTTACATTTGGGGTCTTCTGCAAAAAAGTCAATGGCCTCGTCCACGGTCATGCACAGCACATCGTAGATGGATTTGTCGCGATAGAGCACATCCAACACGTCGCGTTGAAAACGTCGGCCGTGGCAGTTCTCACAGGGTAATATCAAGTCTGCCAGAAACTGCATCTCGATGGTGATTACTCCCTCTCCTTTGCATACTTCGCATCTTCCGCCAGGGGTGTTAAATGAAAAATAGGCGGGTGAGAAGCGCAGTTGTTGAGCGAGTTGTTGGTTGGCATATAATTGACGTATCTCGTCGTAGGCTTTCAGGTAGGTGGCGGGGTTGGAACGTGACGATTTGCTCAATGGGTTTTGGTCGATTAGTTCTACGTTTTTCAGCATGTTCAAATCGCCACCCAGTGCACCAAAGTCGCCAGTGTGGTCGGCTACGCCGCCGTAATGTTTTTTCAGGGCGGGGTAGAGCACACGGCTCACTAGACTGGACTTACCACTGCCACTCACGCCAGTTATTACGGTCATCACATTCAGGGGAAATCGTACCGTCAGGTTTTTCAAATTGTTCTCGCTGGCGCCTTTCACTTCTATATAGTGGTTCCAAGCGCGGCGCGATGTGGGTATATCGTGGTGATTTTGATCTATGCGGGGCACGCCTGCATAGCATATCTCGCCTCCCCATTGCCCGGCTTTGGGTCCAACTTCTACGATATAATCTGCGGCTTGTTGTATGTCTAAGTCATGCTCTACTACTACGATGGTGTTTTTCAAATCCCGTAGTTCTTTCAGGGCGTTTATCAGCAATTGGGTGTCTCTGGGGTGCAGACCTATGGATGGCTCATCCAGCACATAGAGCGACCCTACCAAACTGCTGCCCAACGATTTACTCAGGTTGATGCGTTGGCTCTCTCCACCAGATAGGGTGTTGGCGCCGCGGTTGAGTGTCAGATAGTCCAATCCTACTTCTTTTAGGAAATAGAGTCTGGCTTTTATTTCTTTCAACAGGGGCGCACCAGCGATAGCATCTGTCTTCTCCAACCGCAGGTCTGCGAACCATTTGGTCAACTCTGAGATAGGCATTTGAATCAGGTCTTGTATCTTCTTCCCGCCTACCAGTACATATTCGGTTTCTTTTCTTAGTCGTAGTCCTGCGCACTCGGGGCAGTTGGCTTTGCCTTTGTATCGGCTCAACAGCACACGGTACTGAATACGGCTGTATTGCTTTGTTTCCAGTTCGATAAAGAAGTCGTTTAGTCCTTTGAAATACGCATTGCCTTTCCAAATCAACTCTTTTTGTTCGCGGGTAAGTGCGTAATAGGGTTTATGGATAGGGAAGTCAAATTTATCGGCGGCATATACCAGTGCGTCATTCCAGGTGTGCATAGTCTCGCCGTGCCAGCAGGCGATAGCGCCCTCATAAATCGATTTGCTTTTGTCGGGTATAACCAGGTCCACGTCGATGCCTGTTGTCATGCCAGCACCATTGCAGCGGGGGCAGGCACCCAGTGGGTTGTTAAAGTCAAATAGATGTTCGCTGGGCTCCACAAAGGTGATGCCGTCGGCTTCGAAGCGCGTGGAGTAGGAGGCTTGCTCATAGTCTTGCTTTGATGAAGCCCACACCATTGTCAGGGCACCGTGCCCTTCAAAGAAAGCAGTCTGTACCGAGTCTGAAAAACGATTGGAGGTCGCTTGCTCATGATCTACCACTACGCGGTCCACCAGCAGGTACATGGTGTCACAGCCCTCTTGCACATCCCAGTCGCTGATGTATATTGTTTCGTGTGTGGAGAGGTCATACAGGCGCGAAAAACCTTGGTCCTGCCACACGCTCAACTGGGCTCGCAAATTGCGCCCTGCACTTAGCACAATGGGTGCCAGCAACCATAAGTGGGTGTTGATGGGCAGTTGCTCCATCTTTGCCACTACGTCGGCTACACTGTGCCGTTTCACCTCTGCGTGCGTCACGGGCGAGTAGGTGCGTCCTACGCGCGCGTACAGCAATTTCAAATACTCGTATATTTCGGTCACTGTTCCCACGGTTGATCGTGGGTTGTGTGAGATTGTTTTTTGCTGTATGGCTATGGCGGGAGGAATGCCGTCTATTCTGTCTACGTCGGGTTTTTGCATGCGGCCCAGGAACTGACGGGCATAGGCACTCAGACTCTCTACGTAGCGGCGTTGCCCCTCGGCGTAGAGGGTGTCAAAAGCCAACGAGGACTTGCCCGAACCGCTTACACCTGTTATTACAGTTAGACGATTGCGGGGTATATCTACCGACACATTTTTCAGGTTGTGTGTCCTGGCTCCCTCTATATGAATGAACTGACTTGCCAAAAGGTCTTGTTATTTTCCTAAGAATTCATCGGCCATGTCTTTGACCAATGCTTCCAGTTCGGGTGTACCCAAATCGATTATCTCTTGGCTGAGTTTGGGTATGTTGATGGGGGTACCTACGGTGATGTGTTCGGGGTCGGACAGGTGGTCTTTGTTAGCATCGTAGATAAATACCCATAGTTGTTTCTTCCCGTAATAGCGATAGGCCATCCATGCCAGACGACTATCTTGATGCATCTGCTCTGTGCCGATGAATTCGCTATATTCTCGATAGTTGTTGACAGCTGGTGTAGCAAACTCCACGGTGTCGATGGACTCGATGGTGTCGATGGGTTCAATGGTGTCAACTGGCTCGACTGATTCAATGGGTTCCACCTGCTCAATCATCTCTGCCTCTACACGCAGGTTGTTAATCCACTGCTCCAGTTTATATTGGAAGAAGAAGAATAGTCCGATCAACAGGGCTATAAATACCAATATGGTGATACCTGCGGTGAGCCACAGCCGCTCTTTCTTCTCTGGTTTCTTCGGTTCTACCGGTTTCTTCGGTTCAACTGGTTTCTCCGGCTCAATTGGTTTCTTCAGTTCCACCGGTTTTTCTGGCTCTACGGGTTTGGCGGGCTCCACTTTTTTGCTGCCTTGTCCCATTTCACCGAGTATATCCAATATCTCATCGGCCTGTTCACCCAGTTTTTTTATGGGGTCTATGCCTACTGCCAGTTTGGTTGGGGCAGAGTCTTTCATCTGCTCTTCCAGTCCTGCAGCCATAGTGTAGGTCAGTCGGTTGGTGGCGGGCAGGACAATGGCCTGACCGGTAGTCACATCTACGCTTTTGCGTGCTTTCATCGCTTTCATACGCCATGTACCCAGGCCATTGATATGCACTTCTTCCCCGCGTTTCAGGGCTTCTGCCATTTGGTCCAGCCAGATACCTAGTATTCGGCTCACTTCTTGATCGGTCAATCCGCTTTGTTGGGCTACGGCTTTTTTAAGCGCCACCCATGTTAGTTTGTTTTCCATATAAGTCAAATTCTTCGGCGCGTAGGATAGTTACGTCTATCCAGTCGCCAATTGTTAAGGTGTGATTACTATCTTTTTCTATCAATATTTCGCAATCTACTTCGGGAGAGTCATATTCCGAGCGTCCTACCCAATAGTTGTCTTCCTCTCTATCTACTACTACCGACAGGGTTTGTCCTATTTTGTCGGCTTGTATCTCGGCGGATATCTCTTGCTGTATTGCCATCAGGGTGCTCAGTCGTTTTTGCTTTGTTTCATCGGGTATATCGTCCTGATAGTGTTGGGCGGCATAGGTCCCTTCTTCTTCGCTATAAGCAAAAGCTCCCATACGCTCAAATCGCATGGTCTTTACCCAGTTGCACAGGGCTTGAAAATCCTCCTCGCTTTCCCCGGGGTGTCCTACCATCAGGGTGGTGCGTATATGTATGCCCGGCACGCGTTGGCGTATGCGGCTAATCAGGGCGTCTTGTTCCTCTTGGGTGATATGCCGTCGCATCTGGGTCAGCATGTGGGTGGTGCAATGTTGCAGGGCGATGTCCAGGTATTTGCACACGTTGCTATGGCGTGCCATCACGTCTAGCAGGTCCTCGGGGAAGTCGGTGGGGTAGGCATAGTGCAGCCTGATCCAGTGAATGCCTGCTATTTGTGCCATCTCGTCTATCAACTCGGCCAGGGCGTGGCGGTGATAGAGGTCCAGTCCGTAGCTGGACAGGTCTTGGGCTATTACGTTTATTTCCTTCACACCTTGTGCTACCATCCATCTCACTTCATCCAGTATATCTTCTTTCTTGCGAGAGGTGTGTCTGCCTGTTATCAAGGGTATGGCGCAATAGGAGCACATGCGATTGCATCCCTCTGATATTTTCACATAGGCGTAGTGTTTGGGGGTGGTCAGTTTGCGTTTCCCTTCGCCACTCCATGTCTGGCCCTCCGTTTTTAGCTCATCTACAATGCCCTCGTAGTCAAACTTGCCGAACCATCCATCTACTTCGGGTATTTCGGTTTCCAGTTCTTTTTGATAGCGTTGGCTCAGACACCCCATCACATATAGTTTTTCCAGTTGGTGTTTGCCTTTGCTGGCTTTGCGTTGCCCCAGTTGCAATATGGTGTTGATACTTTCCTCTTTGGCGTCGCCTATGAATCCGCAGGTGTTAACGATGGCAATAGGGCTGGTCAGGGTCTCTGGGTCGTGGTGACACACATATCCCAGGGCTTCCAGTTGCCCCATCAGTCGCTCCGAATCCACCAGGTTCTTCGAGCAACCCAAAGTCAATATATCAATCTCCAATCTCAAATCTTTAGTTTCCTAAATCGGAGTGGAACTTAATGCGTACCAGGCGCACGTGCAGTTCGTCGTAGTCGTCCTCTCCCAGTTCCTGCATAGCGAGTTTGATGTTGTCGTTCTCGGCACTTTTGAAATAGTCGATTATCTCTTCTTTCTCGTCGGGATCTACTACCTCGTCTATGAAATAGTTGATGTTGAGTTTGGTACCACTATAAACGATAGCTTCTATTTCTTCCAGCATTTCATCCATCGACATACCTTTCGACTCGGCTAGGTCGTCTAGGGCAATGCGTCGGTCTATGGCTTGTATGATGCTTATTTTGCGGGTTGAGTCTTTGGCTTTGGTGCGGAACCGCAGGTCTTCGGGACGGATTATCTCGTTTTCATCGACATATTCTTTGATTACTTTCAAAAACTCGTCTCCATATCGTTTGGCTTTACCTGCTCCCACGCCGGGTATGTTTTGCAGTTCCTCCATCGTGATGGGGTAGGAGGTGGCCATAGCTTCCAGCGAGGGGTCTTGGAAAATCACAAACGGGGGCACGTCCATTTTCTTGGACAGCTTTTTGCGCATGTCTTTCAAAATAGAGAACAGCACTTCGTCGGCAGCGGCAGAGCCTACCATAGCTGCTTCCATCTCCTCGTCTTCTTCCTCGTCGTGCATCTCGATGGGCACTTCAAATTTCGATGGACGTTTCATCCATTTCCTGCCGGCTTGGGTCAGTTTCAGATCGCCGTATGAGTCTATGTCTTTGCTCAAATAGCCGTCCAGCATGGCTTGGCGGATGATGGCGTGCAATACGCTTTCGTTCTCATCTTCGGCGCAACCGAAGTTCTCCAGGTCGTTGTGGTGGTAAGAGCGCACAGCGGCTGTGTTGTTGCCGTGCAGGATATCTACAATATGTTCTGCGTGGAATTGTTCGTTCAGCTGGTGTATGGTTTCCAGTATGATGCCCAGCAGTTCGCCTTCATCTACCATTCGGTAGTGCTTTCTGCAGTTGTCGCAGTTGCCGCAGTTATCTTGGGTGTAGTCTTCGCCGAAGTAGTGCAGCAGCAGTTTGCGGCGGCAGATAGGCGACTCGGCGTAACTTTGTGTCTCAAACAGCAGTTGGTTGCCTATTTCTATTTCGGCTACGGGTTTGCCTTGTTGAAATTTGCGCAGGCGCTCTATGTCTTTGGGTGAGTAGAAACATATACATTGTCCTTCGCCTCCGTCTCGTCCTGCGCGTCCGGTCTCCTGGTAATAGCCTTCCAGCGATTTGGGTATGTCATAGTGTACTACAAATCGCACGTTGGGTTTATCTATTCCCATGCCGAAGGCAATAGTGGCCACTATTACCTGGCATTGCTCCATCAAAAAGGCGTCTTGGTTGGCGGTGCGTACGGCGGCTTCCATACCAGCGTGATAGGGCAGGGCAGATATGCCGTTTACGCGCAGGGTCTCGGCCAGGTCTTCTACGTCTTTGCGAGCCAGGCAATACACAATGCCCGATTTGCCGGACATGGATCGTATGTAGCGTATCAGGTCTTTGTTTACCTCATCTGTTTTGGGGCGCACCTCGTAGTATAGGTTGGGTCGGTTAAAGCTGGATTTGAATACTTCTGCTTCCAGCATGCCCAGGTTTTTCTGTATGTCGTGTTGCACTTTGGGCGTGGCGGTAGCGGTCAGGGCCACGATGGGTGCCCGTCCTATGCGTTCGGTCATGCCTTGTATATTGCGATATTCGGGTCTGAAATCGTGTCCCCACTCCGATATACAGTGGGCTTCATCTACGGCGTAGAAGCTTATTTTCACGCCTTTCAAAAAGTCCACGTTCTCGGCTTTGTTGAGCGATTCAGGGGCGAGATAGAGCAGTTTGGTTCTTCCGGCCAGTATATCTTCTTTTACTGCGGCTATTTCGGGTCGAGACAGGGATGAGTTGATAAAGTGTGCCACGCCATCTTCTTCTGAGTAGTTGCGCATGGCATCTACTTGGTTTTTCATCAGGGCGATCAGTGGGCTCACTACGATAGCCACTCCTTCCATCAGCAGGGAGGGTAGTTGATAGCATAAGCTCTTGCCACCGCCGGTGGGCATCAATACGAAAGTGTCTTTTCCTGCCAGTATATTGGTGATGATAGCTTCTTGGTTGCCTTTGAAGCTGTCAAAGCCAAAGTTGTATTGCAGTGCAGCGATTAAATCTTCGTGTGTAAGCATGTGTTATTTTCAATTTTAGTGCAAAATTAAATAAAATAATTCACTATTGCAAATTTTTTGGCAAAAAAAATCACTTTCCCCCAAAATTTCTTGTATTCATCGCTCTTTCCTCTTCCTCTTTCCCCTCCTCCCTTCCTCCTCAATTCTCTCTTCCCCCTCCTCCCTCCTCAATCCTCTTTCCCCTCTCTCTCGTTCGGGGTGTTCGATACCCCTCGCTCGCTGCCTAGTCTGTCCTAGACCATCCTAGTCCCTCCTAGGCTTTCCTGCCAGCCATCTAGAGCCCCTCATCCCGTCCGTATACCCCTCCAACCTTTGGTGGCCTCCCTCCTTTCCCCTCCCTCCTCTTTGGGTGGATAACCGAGGTGGGTCTCTTTTGCTGATGCGCAACGCCCACAGGCGGTAGTGGAGGAAACGAGCTGTAATTGCTCCGCAGCGACAGTACATCCCTCTGGGCTTGGGCGGGGCTATATGGGTGGAGTCGCCTAGGAGCTGTTACTGCGAGTGCCACAAACGCACATCAGCAAACA
>JAKSNM010000008.1 GCA_024399785.1 Paludibacteraceae bacterium | reverse complement strand
AATAACATGAAAAATATTTGCACATATCAAATTTTTTTTGTACTTTTGCGTCACAAAACGCAAATCGTCCTAGCCCGCTGGACGTAAAATAGCGGGAAAGCCGAAATAGTGCTTTCGGCAGCAGGTGGAAGTCCTGCAAGACATAATGAATATAGCGAAAGCCCACGCTTTTTTATTGTGTATTGTTAATCAAATGTAAACGGTAACCTCTACAATCCCCTCGGTGGTAAAGTGAGATAGTACCACCAAGCCTATTATATCTCGACAAGGGGTTGTACACAAAAAAGTGTACAAACCCCTTTGTAACTCTCTGATTATCAGCACCCCGACCTTAGCGATTCGTTAGTTATTCGTTAGCGATACCATAGTGTGTCTGCTGACATCTACCTATCTTCTATCTGCTCTCTATCTTTCTTCAATTCGACATTTTCCCCTATTTGAATGCGGTTCATAAGCGGTTCGTAGCGGGCTGTCAAGCGGCTTCGATGCGGCCTCCATAAACCCTTCGTCACGCCTTTGTTCCGCTATCTCCTAGACCCACCTCCTCAATTCTTTCCTCTCCCTCCTGCCTATCTTTTGCTGATGCGCAACGGCTGGCACTATGTGTTCGCTCAGGACAAGCGCATGTTGGTAGTTGATGCCGAAAACTCGTGGTCTCGTATGGCATTTACTTTGAGTGAACGTCACACAAATGCATTTCATGGACGCGCTTCGCCACCGCTTCTCGCGTCCGTGAGATTACTTTTACTCAATCGCATCAATCAACCAACCATTTGTCTATCACCATTTTACGATTTCTTTTTCGCACTTTTCATAGAGAGTGAATTTGCGGGAACTTGCGGGAATTTCCCGCAAATTCCCAACTTCCTTTTCCGTCCACCACGCTCTATATAGCTTGGTCCCTTTTCAATTTTGCATGCAAAGACACAAAGAATGGTTGAAGTGTGCCAAAATGGCAGACAGAAACGGCAGAGGTGGGTTTGGCACGGTTTTGGTAGATAGAGAGGCAAGAACGATAAAAAAACAAAGCATTATGGCAAAGAATACAATTCAAGTAACATCGGAAAACATTTTTCCCGTTATCAAAAAATTTCTATACTCAGATCATGAGATATTCCTACGCGAACTAGTCAGCAACGCAGTAGATGCAACCCAAAAACTAAAAACACTGTCCCGCTCAGGAGAAGTGAAAGGCGAATTGGGCGACACCCGCGTACGCATAGTAATAAACAAAGACAAGAAAACCCTAACCGTACAAGACCACGGCATAGGCATGACACAAGAGGAGGTAGATAAATACATCAACCAAATAGCCTTCTCAGGTGCCGAAGAATTCGTGAATAAATACAAAGACAAAGCCGAAGCAATAATCGGCCACTTCGGATTGGGTTTCTATAGCGCCTTTATGGTAGCAGACAAAGTGGAGATATTCACCCAAAGCTACAAAGAGGACGCCAAAGCCGTACATTGGTCTTGCGCAGGCGACACCGAGGTAGAGATGGAAGACACCATCAAAGCCGAACGCGGAACAGATATCGTGCTGCATATCAACAAAGAATTTGAACAGTATTTGGAAGACGCCACCATAGAAGGCTTACTCAAAAAATACTGCAAGTTCCTGCCTGTCGAAATAGCCTTCGGTAAAAAGAAAGAATGGAAAGACGGCAAGGAAGTGGAACTAGATGAGGAGAATATCATCAACAACATTGCTCCTGCGTGGACCAAGAAGCCTGCCGATCTGAAAGAAGAAGACTATAAGACGTTCTACCACGAACTCTACCCCATGCAGATGGACGAGCCGCTGTTTCATATTCACCTGAACGTAGATTATCCATTTAACCTGACGGGTATATTATACTTCCCCAAGATAAAAACCAACCTGGATGTACACCGCAACAAGATACAACTCTATTGCAACCAAGTATATGTAACGGACGAGGTAGAGAACATCGTGCCTGAATACCTGACCCTGTTACACGGCGTGATAGACAGCCCCGATATACCACTAAACGTAAGCCGCAGCTATCTGCAAAGCGACAACAACGTAAAGAAAATATCGGCACACATCACCAAAAAAGTGGCTGACAAATTGGCAGAGATGTACAAAGCCGACAAAGCCGACTTTGAGAAAAAATGGGACGACATAAAGATGTTCATCCAGTTCGGTATGCTCACCGACGAGAAGTTCTATGAAAAAGCTGTTGACTTTGCCCTGCTCAAGAACCTAGACGGCGCATACTTCACCCTGAAAGAATACATGGACAAGGTGAAAGACACCCAAACCGACAAAGACGGCAACCTGGTAGTGCTCTATACCCAAGACAAAGACCAGAACTACAGTTATATCGAGCGCGCCAAACAAAAAGGCTATGATGTGCTGGAGATGAACGGCGAACTGGACGTACACCAGATGAGCCAAGCCGAACAGAAACAGGAAAAATTACGTTTCGTTCGCGTAGATAGCGACGTGATAGAGAACCTTATCAGAAAAGAAGACGCTGTCAAAGACAACTATACCGATGAGCAGAAAGAGGGCATACGCAAAGCCTTTGAAGCCCAACTGCCACAAGGCGACAAGTTGAACTACTACATCAACTGCGAAGCTACTGCCGAAGACGCATTGCCTGTGTTCCTAACCCAAAACGAGTTCATGCGCCGCATGAAAGAGATGTCGGCCCACCAACAAGGCATGTCGTTCTATGGTCAGATGCCCGACCAGTATAACCTAGTAGTGAACACCTCGCACCCTCTGATAAAAGACCTGATGGCCAAAATGACATCAGCAGAAATAGAGGAAGAAAAAGAAGGAAGCAAAGAGGATGAACCCAAAGAACTGGTCAAAAAAACCGTTTGGACACTGGCAGGCGAGGAAGAAAAACTGAAACAATTGGTAGATATAGCTCTGCTAGCCAGCGGACAACTGAAAGGCGAAGCATTGGCTAAGTTTGTAAACCGAAGTGTAGAACTGCTATAATATGATTTATTTCCTTAGCGATGCCCACTTGGGCTCACGCGCAATAGCAGATGGCGCTACGCACCAGCAAAAAGTGGTGGACTTGCTCAACACAATGAGCAAGGACGCCACTGCTATTTATCTGCTAGGCGATATATTTGACTTTTGGTACGAATATATCTGGCCCGACAAAAGCAAAGCACAGTTCACCCCTATCTTAGACTGTCTGAAACACCTGACCGACAGTGGCATAGCCGTACACTATTTCATCGGCAACCATGACATTTGGACCTTTGGTTGGTTGGAGAAACGCACAGGCATCACCCTGCATCGCGAACCCCTGGCCACCACGCTATGCGGCAAGCGTGTCTATATGGCCCACGGCGATGGCCTGGTGCCCACCGCCTATATGCACCAAATGGATCAGCAGATGCAAAAACGAATACGGTCGTTCATGCGCCTGCGCGCCTTCTTCCACCACCCAGTACCCCAACTGCTCTACCGCCTGCTGCCCCCAAAAATAGGCAACGGATTTGGCTATGAATGGGCACGACGCAGCCGAATGAAAGAAATAAATAACCCCTGTCCCTATAAGGGAGAAGGACAAGAGGAACTGATACTATATGCCAAAGAAAAAGAAGGATTTAACTACTATATATTCGGCCACAGACATATCGAGCTGGACCTAATGATCCGTCCCGAATCACGCGTTGTCATACTAGGCGATATGTTCAAGCTATGGACCTACGCCGCAATGGACGAGAAGGGGGAGTTGGAATTGAGGAACGAAGAGTAAGGATTTAGGATTTAGGATTTAAGATTTAGGATTATGATACACACACGAGAAGAACAACTGAAAGCCGTAGATCGTCTATTGACCGTAATGGATGAACTGCGCGAGAAATGCCCATGGGATAGAAAACAAACATTTGAGAGTTTGCGTCAAAACACGATAGAAGAAGCAAACGAACTAGCCACCGCCATCATCCAAAAAGACATGACCGAGATCAGCAAAGAGCTGGGCGATGTGCTACTGCATGTGGTCTTTTACGCCAAGATGGGTAGCGAAACGGGTACATTTGATATAGCCGACGTATGCAACCGCCTATGCGACAAGTTGATTTTTCGTCACCCCCACGTCTATGGCGATGCTGCCGCCAAAGATGCCGAGCAGGTGAGCCAACTATGGGAACAGGTGAAACTGAAAGAGAAAGACGGCAACAGAACCGTATTGAGCGGAGTGAGCGACAGCCTACCCAGTCTGATAAAAGCCTATCGCATACAAGACAAAGTAGCCAACGTAGGTTTTGACTGGGCACAAAGAGAAGATGTGTGGAACAAGGTGAAAGAGGAAATTGCAGAATTTGAGGACGAGTTACGCAAAGACGCAAGCGCCGACAGCGCAGCACGCGAGCATCAGGAGGAGGAACTGGGTGACCTGCTCTTCTCACTCATCAACGCCGCACGACTCTATAAACTAAAGCCCGACAACGCATTGGAAAAAACCAATCAGAAATTTATTCGCCGATTCAACTACATAGAACAAAAAGCGACTGAACGAAATCAGTCGCTAAAAGATATGCCCCTCGAAGAGATGGAAACGCTGTGGCAAGAAGCCAAGACAGCCTTGTAAGTGTGCGGCATAAAGGACTCGAACCTTCACTCTCTCGAACTAGATCCTAAGTCTAGCGCGTCTACCAATTCCGCCAATGCCGCAAAGATAGATTGAAAATCGGGTGCAAAATTACAATATTTTTTTGACATGTGCAAATATGAACGCAACTTTTTACAAAAAAATAGCCAATAATGTGCAAATTGTATTCCGAAAGACCGATTCAGAGGTGAGTTATGTAGGAATAATGGTAGGCTCGGGTACCCGAGACGAGGGAGAGACCGAAGGCGGTTTGGCACATTATATAGAGCACTGTGTGTTCAAAGGCACTCCTACTCGTTCTGCCCGAGACATAATAGACCATATAGAAGGTGTAGGGGGCGAGATAAACGCTTACACTACCAAAGAGGAAACCACTTTTTATGCCGCTACTCCCACGCGACAATGGCGCAAGACACTGGCCCTGTTGGCCGATATGGTACTGCACCCCACTTTCCCCAAAAAAGAGACCGACAAAGAAGTAGGCGTGATACTAGATGAGATAGACAGCTATGAAGACAGTCCCAGCGAACTGATTTACGACGACTTTGAGGGATTGATCTTTGATCAGCATAGTCTATCAAGGCCTATACTCGGCACCAAAAAGACCGTAAAACAAATCGCTAAACATAGTGCCGTAGCCCAACAGTTTATGCAACGGCAATACCGCCCCGAACGCACGGTAGTGTTTGTGCAAGGCAACCACAAGAGCGATGCAATAGTGGCCGCCGTAGAGCAACTGTTAGGTGGCGATTGGCACACCAATGCCCCCACTGCCAGTCCCCGTATAGCCCCCGCTAACTACACGCCCCAACAACGCAGTTACAAAAAACATACCCACCAAGTGCATGTGATGCTGGGCTCACGCGCCTATCCGATAGGACACCCCAAGAACCTGGTGCTCTATTTGCTAAATAACATTCTAGGCGGGGGTAGCATGTCATCGCGACTGAACCTAACGCTACGCGAGAAGCAAGGACTGGTTTACACCATAGAATCGCAATACACCCCCCTAAGTGACACAGGCTATTGGAGTATCTATTTTGCAGCCGATGCCAAAGACAAAGACAAGTGCATCGGTTTGATTATGCACGAGTTGCAGATATTACGCGACAAACCTCTAAGCGAGCGGCAACTGAAGCGCGCCTTGGTGCAATTGCGCGGTCAAATGGCTATCTCAGCCGAGAACCAAGAGAACAACGCCCTGGCCATGGCCAAACTGATGCTTTATCACGGAGTGGCTCCCACCTGGGAAGAAACCTATCAACGGATCGCCCAAATCACTGCCAACGATTTGCAAGAGGTAGCACAAGAAATTTTCAACGAGCGATTGATTTCAACCTTGATTTACGAATAAATGTAATAAAATTAGTAACTTTAGTTTACAAAATAACATAAAAAGCAGGGAAGAACGCACTTTTCTGCTTTTTTATTTGGATATATGAAATATTTGTTGTATCTTTGCACGCTAATTTCGCCTACTATGCGCGAATAAACACGGAAAGTTAATATTTTATAGATATAAAATGAAGAAGTTTTACGTATGTTTGATTGGGCTATGTCTGGCCACGTTTGCGATGGCGCAAACCAAGGTAACAGGTATAGTGCTAGAAGACACAGGAGAGGGAGCTATCGGCGCCAACGTGGTAGCCGAAGGCACATCGGTGGGTACTGTGACAGACTTTGATGGTAATTTTGAGTTGACTGTGCCAGCAGGTGTGAAACGCCTCGTGATTTCCTACATGGGTTTCAAAACCGAGACGGTAGCAGTGAAACCCGAGATAAAAGTTACCCTGCAAAGCGAGAGTACACAATTGGAGGACGTAGTGGTAACAGGTATGGTGAAACAAGACAAGCGTCTGTTTACAGGTGCAAGCACCAAAGTGGATGCCGATAAAGCCAAAATGGATGGTGTGGCAGATATCTCTCGCAGCCTGGAAGGCCGCGCTGCTGGTGTGAGTGTACAGAACGTGAGTGGTACATTTGGTAGTGCTCCTAAGATTCGTATTCGTGGTGTGACCAGTATATACGGTAGCAGCAGCCCTCTATGGGTAGTAGATGGCGTGGTGCAAGAGAATGTAATGGAGCTCAGCGCCAGCGATTTGAGTTCGGGTGATGCCGAGACCCTAGTATCCAGCGCTATCTCAGGTATCAATGCCGACGATATTGAGTCTATTCAGATTTTGAAAGACGGTAGTGCCACCTCTATCTATGGTGCGCGCGCCATGGCAGGTGTGATAGTAGTTACCACCAAAAAAGCCAAGGCTGGTCAGATACACATGAACTATACGGGTGAGTTCACCTATCGTATGATACCTAGTTACAATGACTATAACATCTGTAACTCGCAAGAGCAGATGAGTATCTACCAAGAGTTAGACCGCAAAGGTTGGCTAGAATACTCTACCCTAGCTAGTGCAAAGAACTCGGGTATATACGGTCGTATGTACGACTTAATCAATTCGGCCGAGCAAGGTGGATACGGCATCGCCAACACCCCCGAAGCAAAGAACGCTTATCTGCGTCAAGCCGAATTTGCCAACACCAATTGGTTTAAGGAGTTGTTTAACCACACGATTATGCACACCCACTCCTTATCTTTGACCGCGGGTACGGAACGCGCACGCGTATATGCGTCATTGAGTGCGATGCAAGACCCAGGGTGGTACAAAGCCAGTGAGATGACCCGTTTCACGGGCAACATGAACGCAGCCTTTGAGATTCTGCCCTCTGGCAGCAAGCAAAAACTGACTTTCAACATGGCTTCAAACGCCAGCTACCGTAAACAGATGGCGCCAGGTTCGATATCGAGTCAGACCGACCCTATCACAGGTGCCGTGAGTCGTGAGTTTGATATCAACCCCTTCTCATACGCTATGAACACCTCACGTGCGATGCAACCCAAAGAGATCTATCGCCGCAACTACTGCGATTTCAATATCAACGATGAGTTGGATCAGAACTATATGCAGTATAAGATCACCGAGGTGAAGTTTCAAGGTGAGTTGAACTACAAACCTATACAAGGTCTGGAGATCAGTGCCCTGGGTGCTATCCGTTATGAGAGCACTCGCATGGAGCACAACATAACCGACAATAGCAACCAAGCCCGTGCTTATCGCGCAGGTATCAGCCCTGAGAACAACACAATAAGAGACGTCAACTCGTTCCTATACACCGACCCAGACAACCCACAAGCATTGCCTATATCGGTATTGCCACAAGGCGGTATATACGACTTGAATGAATATTCGGTACGATCGATTGACTTCCGCGGAAGTGTAAGTTACAACAATGGCTTTGGTGCCAACCAAGAGCATATATTGAGCATCTACGCAGGTGCCGAACTCAACTCAACCGACCGTGAGGCTATCTGGTTCCGCGGTTGGGGCTATCAATATGACAACGGCGGCATACCTTATACCGACTACCGTCTATTTAAGCAGAGCCAAGAGGAGAACTCCAACTACTATTACAACTCGCCCTCCTTTATCCGCAACCTGGCCTTCTTCGGCACAGCTTCCTATTCGTATGCTGGCCGCTATACGGTAACTGGTACGGTGCGTTATGAGGGTTCGAATATGTTAGGTAAATCAAAGAAAGCTCGTTGGCTGCCCACATGGAACGTGAGTGCAGCTTGGAACGCACACGAGGAGCGTTGGTGGAGATCAACTTTTGACAGATGGTGGACAATGGCCAAGATACGTGCCAGTTATTCGTTGACCGCCAACCGTGGTCCTGCCAGCAACTCATTGGCTATCTTTGAGGCTTATCAACCTTGGCGTCCGCTAACCAGCGTGACCGAGACAGGTATTCAACTAGCTGCCTTGGAAAACTCCGAATTGACCTATGAGAAAAAACGCGAGTTGAACGTAGGTACAGACTTGAGTTTTGTAGATGGCCGCATCAACATTATCATGGACGGATATAAACGTTGGATGTATGACCAGATTGGTTTGGTGCAAACAATGGGTGTAGGTGGTGCCACACAAAAATATGCCAACAACGCCGAAATGGAGGCCCACGGTATAGAGTTGACCCTATCGACCCTAAACATCAAAACGAAAGATTGGACATGGACAACCGACTTTACCTTCTCGTACAACAAGACCCTAATCACCCACTTGAAATCCAACCCACAGATTGGAAACCTAGTGTATGGTTTGGACTATCGTGAGGGTTATGAACACGGATCGGTATTCTCAATACCATTTGCAGGACTGACAGAGGAAGGTTTGCCAACGTTCTATACCGACGCAGAGCATACCGCCACCACGATGACTGATATTGATTTGCAGAGCTACACCGATTTGGATTTCTTGAAATACGAAGGTACGCTCGATCCAAAATTCACTGGTGGTTTCCGCAACACGATAGGTTGGAAAGACCTGACTTTGGATATCTTCTTCACCTACAGCGCAGGCAATGTAGTGCGTCTGGATCCTATTTGCTATGTGTATAGTAGCGAATACAACGACCTGACTGCCAGTATGAAAGAGATGAAGAACCGTTGGATGGTGCCTGGCGACGAACACGTAACCACTATTCCTACTATTGCCACCAAGCGTCAGATGCAAGAGATACCCAGCTTGGACGTAGCTTACTCGTGCTATAACCTGAGTTCGGAACGTATCGCCAAAGGCGACTTCATACGTTTGAAAGAGATATCCTTGGGCTATTCATTGCCAAAGAAACTATTTGAGGGTCAAAAAGCCGTAAGTAGTTTCTCCATTAAATTTAGTGCCAACAATATCTGTTTGTTGTATGCGGATAAGAAATTAAACGGTCGTGACCCTGAGTTCTACAACACTGGAGGTGTAAGCTCAGCCAACCCACGTCAGTTTACCCTATCCCTGAGATTAGGTCTGTAATTAGTAGAAAGTTGAAAGATAAAAGTGGAAAGACGATGAAAAAGAATATCTTATATATAGCATTGACTGCCCTGCTATGCACAGGGTGCAATTTCTTAGACAAAAACCCCGACATGCGTGCCAGTATTGACACACAAGAAAAAGTGCGTCTGCTACTAGTGAATGCCTACTCAGATGCTAGTGGCTCGGCCTTGATGGAATTTTCGTCGGACAATATTGTAGATAACAATGCCCCAGATGCCGCAGGTCACACCAAATCATTGGTGCCACTGAGTAGGTTATACGACGAAATCTTTGCATGGGACGACGTGGTGAGCACCAACGCACAAGACTCGCCTAACTACCTATGGAATGGTCACTATATGGCTATTGCAGTATGCAACCAAGCGCTGAAAGCTATCGCTGAGTTAGAAGCACAGGGCAAAGACCTGACCGCAGAAAAGAGCGAAGCATTGCTCAGCCGTGCCTATCACCATTTCCTATTGGCATGTGTGTTCTGCCAAGCTTATAAAACAGATGAGGCAAGCAAAAACGATTTAGGATTGGTTTATATGACCGAACCTGAAACGGAAGTAGCCCCTCAATATACACGTGAGAGTGTGACAGAGACCTACAACCATATCCAAGCCGATTTGGAAGAAGGACTGAGACTGATGGCCAAATCATCACCAGAAGCCTATTATAGTGTGCCTAAATATCACTTCAACACCAAAGCTGCGCATGCGTTTGCAGCTCGTTTCTATCTCTACAAACGTGAATGGGCCAAGGTAATTGAGCATGCTAACATCGTACTGGCAGGTTCAAACACCTCGGAAGAGATAATGAAGAACTTGCTGTTTGACAACTACAATGCCCACGTAAAATGTACCTCTATATCATCCGAAGCGTATGCATGGACAGATGCTGCATCACCTAGCAACTTGCTATTGATGACTAGTATGTCTTCTACTCCATACATCAATTTCCCTGACTACGGACGTTATCAATGTGCTGGCAGAGCTATCGACTACAGCCTATTAGGTGCAGGTCCTATTTGGGACAATCGTGAGTTGGTAAGTAGCCTTAGCGTTTGGAGTTATGGTAGCGACCAATACGGCAGTTTCCTAGCCAAGAACTATTATTTCTTTGAATATACCGACAAAGTAAATGGCTATGGTTTCATCCACTCGATGACTCGCCACTTTACCACCAACGAAACCCTGCTCTGCCGCGCAGAAGCAGAAGTGATGTTGGGCGACAACACAGCAGCATTGCGCGACCTGCGTGCATGGTGCTTGGCATATGACATCAACGAAGAGAAGGTAATGGACTATAGTGTGTCTAGCAGTGGCGACACCACCTACTGCAACCTAACTCAAAGCAAGATAGAGGCATTCTATAACGAAGGCAGTCCATACGCGCCCGTACTGCACAATACGGAAATGGGATTTGACATACCCGACAATGTCAAGAAGATGCTATGGTGCTGCTTACACTTCCGCCGCATTGAGAATATCCATGACGGATGGCGTTGGATGGATTTGAAACGTTATGGTATCGAGATTGAGCATATCATAGGCACAGACGGAGCGAAAAAACTAACGTGGAACGACCCTCGTCGCGCCATACAAGTGCCTCAACCCGCTATTATGGCTGGCTTGCAACCTAACCCTCGCAATGGCGGACAAGCCTCAGCCAAAACAACGGTGTTGGAAGAAAGATCCCAAATAGTACCAGCTCCAAGAATGGACTATATATGTACAAAAGCAACATTAGAATAGGAGAGCAACAACTATGAAACATATTCAGTATTTTATATTTGCCCTATTGGCAGTTTGTTTGGTAGCCTGCGAGAAAAACGAACTCAGCAGTGAATCAGTGATTATCGACCCTCAGCCAGATACCACTATTTATACCTATCAATTTGACCAGTGGCTCAATCGCCAATTTACTCAAACCTATAATGTAGAATTTGAGTATAAATTAGACGACAACTCCACCGACCCTAACTACAATATCGTGCCTGTGAGTTGCAGCAAAGCCGACACAGTGGCTCACCTAGCCCTGTATCTGTGGTATGATGTATATAAAGAAGTGGTCGGTCCTGACTTCCTAAAAACATACGGACCTAAGATTATCCAATTGATTGGTTCCAGTATGATTAATGCTGCGCAGAATACAGAGAAACTGGGTTATGCCGAAGGTGGTATAAAAATCACATTGATGAAAATCAACGCAATGGATGTAAATGACATAGAGCAACTCAACCACTACATTTTCCAAACAATGCACCATGAGTTCTCGCATATTCTGCACCAAAAGAAAACCTATCCCAAGGAGTTTGAGACCATCACTCCTGCCGATTACGATCCTAGTGGATGGCAATATCGCTACAACGACAACGAGCCTGATCTATGGAAACGCGAAGAACCTGCATGGAAAATGGGCTATGTAACTTGCTATGGTAGTAGCGAAGCACACGAGGATTTTGTGGAAACTATAGCCAACTATATAGTGCAATCGGACGAGAATTGGCAATATATGCTAGACCATGCTGGAGCCAAACGCACACACATAGAGCGCAAGATAAACATGTGCCGCACATGGTTGAAAGAGAACTACAACTACGATCTAGATGCCATGCACAAAGAGGTGCAAAAAAGACAAGCTAATCTAGATTGGAACTATATTTGGGAACTCTACAAATAAGGAACAATGATGAAAATGAGAACAAACATACTATTATTACTAACTGCCAGTGTAGTGCTGATGGGATGCAGCCGCGACGAGAAGAGTTTGTTTGACGACAACGCCGACACGCGACTAAACAAAGCACTAAAAAATGCAGAAAATTCGTTTGTAAACGAAGAGAATGGTTGGGAAATGTTGTATTTCCCCAACACAGTGAGTTGTGGATATAACATTCTTGTTAAATTCAATCCCAATGGCCAAGCCATTGTGGCAGCATGCAATAGTCTGACCACCAGAGATCGCTATGTACAAGACGACAACAGCACGTGGACAGTAAAAGCCGACTATGGACCACTATTGAGTTTTGACACCTACAACGAGGTGATGCATGCTTGGGCAGACCCACAAACCGATGGCGATGGTTATCTAGGCGACTATGAGTTTCTTATCCTGAAAGCGAGCAACATGTCTGCACGCTTAAAGGGTAAAAAACACGATGCTTATACCCAAATGTTCCCCCTAGCCAAAGACCTAGACTGGCACAACTATTTCGAGCAAGTGCAAGCCTATAGCAACCTGCTATTCACGGGCAATAACGGTATGCCAATGACGCTGAAAGACCACGCTCATGAGTTGAAATACATCTATCAAGATGGCATCTTGCAAGACCCTGACTCGCTAGGTACACTCTATTTCCCCTTGATAGTACGTCCAGGTTGTGTGCAACTATACGATAATGGTTTGGATGGTGCTATCCACTTTGAGTTGAACGAAGCGAAGGATAAACTGGTCTGCACCGACCCTGGACATGAAGATGCGTGCATCTTGCCAGGATTCAGTCCTATCCAATACTTCCTATATCGCTTCAATCAAAAAAACACCAATTGGGTGTATGAATCAGAAGGAACTAGTCAAGAGGTGGTGGATGCTTTGGCAACTATACAAGCCGATGCACAAGCCAAAGGGGCAACCATATCGCGTATTGCCCTAGACCGTATGCGCAAAAATGCAATGGCTAACGACACCATTACGTCTCTACGTATTAGTTACTTGGTAGATGGCAAATTGTTTGAAGGCTATATTGCCTTAGATTATGAAGCCAATAATGATTACATCCGTTTGAGTGCAGGCGCTGCTGATGCATCGTTGGAGCCATTGCTAAAACGTATTGCAGCCACCAGTGCCCAGGGTGCCAAACGCTTTACCGACATCTTCTGTGGCTCATACACTGTAGAGAGTCAATCTGGATCGCAATTTAATATGATTCACATGAATCTGCTATCCACCACTGTGAATGGCAAAAAGATACATATAATAGCTAACAATGAAATGATTTAGGATTATGAAGAAGACAATTATATTTATTTTGGTATGCTGTTCTATGCCCCTATTGGCAGAGCAAGTCAAACTGCCCGATTTTCCCAATGGAGAACGCAATCTAGGGGTAGAGCAAGATATACGCACCGTGCGCAGAATGCCTGCGTCAACGATGCCTGCTATACAGGAAACAGCTCCCGCAGCAGAGGTAAGTCAATCAGGCGAAGCACCCGTTAAATGGAGTAAAAATAGTCGCCGTGCTAGTGGCAACAACCAAGTGGGTTACCTAAACCCAAAAGGTACATTATTTCTAGGTATTGACGAGGCTGGTAAAGGCACATGGATGACCAAAGGCGGTATTGTAGGTGCGTGGTCTGATAGCATCCATCATTGGACTTTTGAACAAACTGTAACAGGTCAGTTCGACTCGATACTCTACACCAACAAGTCATTAAAACTGCTAGCATCAGAGTTTGAAGACACCAAATTCTTCTATAAAGACAAGAACAATAACTGGTGCGATTCGATAGTAGCATCAGGTGGTTATGACGAATCGTTCGCTATGGATATTTATGGCGACAATACCGACTATCCATGGCCTAGCGATATGCCGTTGCAAACCGTTTATCGTGCTGACACCACCGAGACATTTATGCTGCTCAGCAAGTCCGCCAAGCCTACACTAAGCGAAGCAGGGTTTATTGTTGGTGGATTGCCCAGCAGCCATACTAAAGATGGACTGTGGCCACTGACCAACGCAGTAAACATCAGTCGTGAAGGAATAAGTGTTGCCCTAATCGCTACCGAAGATGAGGATAAATATACCCACTATATCTTTGGCACAGACTCGTTGAACATAGACACAACCACAGACGAGCATGGCACACACTACACCCGTGTGGCTCCTGTAAAGATTGTGACTGAATATGACAAACCTCAGGCTCCACTATATATCAAGAGTATCACAATGGCCCTTGGAGCGAAAGGAAGCAGCAAAATCAGTAGTAAAGTTAAAGTGAATGAACTGCAAGCTACTATTTTTGACAAAGATGGTGGTATCATTGCTACCTCTACTGCAACAGCGAGCAATTTAAGCAAGATGGATTATAGCACTGTCTCTACGGGACGTATGCTAACATTCAATTTCAAACACGTATCCGACTATGGTGAACCTATGCAAGAAGGCTTCCTAGTGAGTGATGCATTCCGTATAGAAATCTCAGGCATAAGCAAAAACGATTTGTTTGGCATCTATAGTGCCAAAAGCACGGTGCATGCCAGCAAGAGCTATATTGAATATGAAGACGGCACACAAGCAGGTCAAAACTACGATCCATATATCATGCTGAATGGTATCTACAACACATTGGAGAACTACGTACTCACCGAGTCAAGAAGCAAGTTTGTAGATGCAGAAAATAGTGGCGACACTATACCTATCAATATGGTGCCTGCCAACTCGCCCAACTATAAATACCGTGGCTACTATGCAGCCAAAGACCTGAAAGAAGGCAATGTATTTGAGTATTACTCCACCTACATGCCTTACGACAGTGTATCACGCTATTGGTTGATGGACGTGCATAAACCCGACTATATTGAGTTAGGTTGTGAATACGACACCAATTTGGGCACAGAGGAAGATCCCATCACGATGTGGAGCTACGCACGACTATTTGACCTTTATATCTACGCCACTAGCACGCCACGAATTGGTGACATCATCACAGTGGGCAAATGTGGCAGAGAGACGGTATTCCGCATTCGCGAGATAGACGGCGCTACGGCAATCGGTGAGGTGAAAGAGTCTATGCATCAAAGCCATGTACAGAAACTAATGAACCGCAATGGTGAGATACATATTCTACGAGCTAACAAACAGTATAATATACTAGGGCAACCTATCAAATAATTAACTAAAACAAACAAAAGTATGAAAAAGATTTTCTCTTTCGTAGTGGCATTGAGCCTAGTGGCTAGTGCCTACGCTTTGTCGCCAAAACATCAGGTGACGAAACTTGATTTGAGCAAAGATGCTCGTCAAGAGTTCAAACAGCAAATTGCCGTAAATGTGCCATCAGATTTCAAGCTGGCCAGCAATGCTCATTTTGACCAACTGGCTAAGAAACACCAACACGCTCAAGTGCCTGCCGCCAGACGTGCTATCAATGGTGATGTGTACAACGTAACTATTCAAGAAGGCTATGCACTCTATTTGGGCAATTATATGTCTATGATAGAGGAGGAAGATGTTGGAGATATGTGGGAGCTAAACTTCACAGGTAGCAACGGCGAGATGTTGATTATCGACTTCAATGGTTTCTCTACGGATCGCATTGCGGGTAACTACCACAATGCTGATGCTTATATATGCGTAACTCCTGGTGATACCCTAGACGCAGTTGGTACAATAAACATCGCTTATGTACGTGACGGTGAAGAAGGCAGCAGTCCTGTTTACAATTTCACGGGTTCGTTCGTTGACGAAAACGGCAATACCTACAACCTATCTGGTGAATATGCTTTCCCAGAAGGCGAAGTTTTGGAATATCTGTATTATATGTTCTGCATGTACTTCCAAATGTACTGTGAGGATGCATTGATTACTTTGATAGACCAAAATATTGTTCCAGAAGGCTCAGAGGATGTAGTTGTCTCTACTCCTGCCATCAAATCGTATTATGGCAATGAAGGTGCTTGGTATGTAAAAGCTCAAGACAATAACTACTTTGCTAGTTTCCAAGTCTATGCTACGGATTTGACAGATGGTCACTACAATGGAAACGATTTGGACTACACCTACACTCGTGTTACTGCTTTCGATTCAGGTGACACCATTGCTGTAGATATGTACCAACCCGTTGGATTGGACATTAACACAGTAAACGACACCATGTTCTTCAATTTCTCGATGATTGGCTTGGATGCTATCACCTATAATGTTAGCATGTTCTATCCAATGCCTGTATTCACAGACACTATTACAGCAATTGTAGCGGGTGAATGGCAAGACTATATCGAGGATTATGGTTTGGTTATGCTCACTGCTGAGAACGATTCTATTTACTATTCTACTGCTGTATTTGCCAACAATATCATCGGTTCTTTCACCGAGAAAGACTCCTATGGTGGAGGCTACTATGACATAGTGGGTCTAACCCGTAACAACGAAACCACCTACTACCTGCCTGACCACTACACCCTCACTATTGAAGAAGGCACGGGTGAACTAGCAGGTTACCAAATTGCTTCCATCCTATTCTGTGGCTACAACCAAGCAGACAGAAACGACACATACTGCTTCCAACTAACAGCAGGTTTGGAGAAATTTGATCCATACAAATACGATATGCCTATGGATACCTCCTACACCTTCACTGCTAAACTAGAAGACGTGATGATAACCGACAACTTCGACAAATATGGTATCGTATTGGTGGAGGCTGTAGATCAACAAAACGGCGTTGGATTTGAGGGTGCATTCATCTTAGACAACCTAGACCCAACCTATGTTGTTCCATTGGATGTTTACGATATCAACGATACAGAAGAGGCACCTAGCATGGTAGCTTCTATTGGTTACGACGGAGAAATGGACTACCCAACCTATCTTTTGATGTATATTGGTGGTTATGAATACACTTGGTATATCGTAGAGGGTAGCGCTACCATGTCTGCCGACAAATTGACAGTAGTTGGTATCAACTCCAACGGCAACAAGGTGAATATCACCATCAACTTCACGGACACTGGCCTAGAAGAAGTAGTTGAGCAAATGGCTGGCAAAGTAAGCAAATTTATGCACAATGGTCGTGTTTATATGATGCACAACAGCCACCTATTTGACTTGCTGGGCAATCGTATGAAATAATCAATCTCTATATTGATTCAAGAAAAAAAACTGTCTGACCAACGTCAGGCAGTTTTTTTTGAACTATTATTTGCAAATACCAAAAAAAATTAGTAACTTTGCAGCCAAATTGATTAACATGTCTGCAGTGTATCATATACCCGCCTTATTGCAAGCCAGCATAGAAGGACTGAACATACAGCCAGCAGGAACGTATGTGGATGTCACCTTTGGTGGTGGCGGGCATAGTCGAGCTATCATGCAGCATTTGAATCAGCGCGGACAACTCTACTCTTTTGATCAAGACTTAGATGCTTATGCCAATCGCATAGATGCTCCCAATTGGCACTTTGTGCATGGTAATTTTAGGTATTTAAGCAATTTCATGGACTATTATGGTGTAGATGTCATAGATGGTCTAATAGCCGACCTCGGGGTTAGTTTCCATCATTTTGATGCCGCCGAACGCGGTTTTAGTTTTCGCTATGACGGTCCATTGGATATGCGCATGAATCAGCAAGCGGGTTTGCGTGCTGCTGATTTATTGGAGCAATATAGCGAGGAGGAGATAGCCAATGTGTTGTATCTATATGGCGAATTGAAAAATTCACGTGCTATTGCAAAAAAGATAAAAGGGTTGTCTCACATGGAGCAACTGTGCGAAGCGTTGAATAACGACAAGAAAACACTTACTCTGGTATGTCAAGCCCTGCGCATGGAAGTGAATGATGAATTGGCTGCCCTGCGCGAGATGTTGGTAGCAGCACGCGATTTATTGAAACCTGGCGGACGAATAGCCATATTGACGTACCATTCTCTGGAAGACCGCATAGTGAAGAATTTTCTACGCGCAGGCAACCTAGAGGGACAAATAGAGAAAGACTTCTACGGCAACAGCATTGTGCCTTTTAAGGTGCTAGAAAAAGGTCTTGCCCCTAGCGAAGAGGAGGTAGCCAACAATCCACGATCCAGATCAGCCAAACTACGTGTAGCAGAAAAAATATGAAAGACAACAAAGATATAAAACTGCAAGATTTTATCAGTGGAGAGATCCTGGTAAGAAAATGGTGTAGAGAGCAATATTTACTCTTTATACTGATTGGTATATTGGTTTTCCTGTATATCTTCTTTGGCTTTCAAGCCCAGCGGCAACAACACCATTTGACTGTGTTGCAGAAAGAGTGGCAGTCGAAACATTTTGAGCAGTTAACCATAGAGGCAGAACTGACCGAGCGCACACGGCAATCGACCATGAGCCGTCAACTAGCCGAATATGGCAGTCCGTTAAAAGAAAACAAACAACCTGTGATACATATACCCTAATGGCGGATAAACTAAGAAATACAATAGCCCGTTTTGCCATCATCTTCTTATTGATTATGATGGGATTTGTTGGGGTGGTAAGTATGATTCTCTATATTCAGACCTCACCCACAGAAAAAGCCAAATGGAGCAAGATAGAGGCCACACAGGTGCAGACCAACCTACCGATAGCTCCCACCAGAGGCAACATACTGGATGCCAACGGCAACCTGCTGGCCAGCAGTCTGCCTCAATATGTGGTATATATGGACACCCGTGTAGAGGCCCTGCATCTAGGTGGCGACACGCTCTATCATAGATATATCGATTCTATCGCCAACGGTCTGAGTCGCATTATCCAAGACAAGACGCCTGCCGAATATAAAAAGATGATTAACACTGCTTTTTATAGTAAGAGCAAGGATGTACGCAAACGCGACATACGTTTACACCGTGGGCGCATCAACTATGTGCAAAAGCAGCAACTGCAACAACTCCCACTCATCAAACGCGGTGTTTATAAAAGTGGCATCCATTTTGACGAAAAACATAAACGCAAAAAACCTTTCGGGCGTTTAGGCAGCCGCACTATTGGCACCATATATGGTGAAGATGGCGTAGGCAATGCAGGACTAGAAAAAAGTTATGAAACCAGGTTGCATGGCAAAGAGGGCATCTCTACTCGCATGCGCGTTGCTGGCTATTGGACCAATGTACCCGTAAAAGAAGCCAAGAACGGAGACGATATCGTGACCACCCTTGATGTCAACCTCATGGACATTTGCGAAACAACGCTAGAGGAAAAATTGCAAGAGGTGCAAGGCGATTGGGGATGTGTGCTATTGATGGAAACGCATACTGGACAAATAAAGGCTATTATCAACCTTGATCGTAATCCAGCAGACGGGCAATACTACGAAATGATGAATCATGCAGTCACCCGTGTAGAACCAGGTTCCACCTTCAAAACCATTGCCATGATGGCCGCATTGGATGATGGGAAAATAACTATCAACGATACTTTTTATGTGCATAGCAATGGGTGGGACTATTTCAGCCTACACCATAGCGACTCGCACCCCAAAGACACGTGTTATACGGTGAGAAGCGCACTGGCTATCAGTAGTAATATCGCCTTGGCAAAGATGATAACCAAGAGTTATGACGGCAAAGCCGACAAGTTCGTAAATAAACTAGACAAAATGGGTATAACACGTTCGTTTGAAACGGATATACCAGGCAGCACCCCACCGCGTATTGATGTACCCAACGATGCCGTAACAATTAGCAAGATGGCGTATGGCTATTCGGTAGAACTCAGTCCAATGCAAATCCTAGCGTTCTATAACGGCATAGCCAACAATGGCAAAGTAATACGTCCTTATCTAGTGAGCCGCATTGAGCACAATGGAGAGACATTGGAGAAGTTCGACACCGAAGTGTTGCAATCCTCGCTATGCAGTCGCAAAACCTTAGAGGATGTACGTAACGCCCTACACGACGTAGTGTGGGACAACAAACTGGGTACGGCCTCTGTTCGGCAATGGGGTGGCAGAATAGTAGCCTATAAAGCACAAAGCGACCTAGTGCATATCGCAGGCAAGACAGGCACAGCCCAACTATTTCACCACGGACATTACCACAACCATGAGCACCGCATGACTTTTGTGGGTTATTTCCCTGAGGAAGACCCTCAATACACTTGTCTATGCATGATAGAAAATCCGAAGAACTACCCCCTATATGACGCAGGTTATGACTGCGGTAGTGTAGTGCGCAAAATAGCAGAACGCACCATGGCATACGGTTGGGTGTATGAATATAACGATGGACAAATGATATTTAAAAAACGATGAAACTAAATGATTTATTGGTAGGACTGCCTGTTCACGTGGTGGGCAATGCTGACATTGAGGTGACAGGCATTCAATTTGACTCACGCAAAATAGCGCAGGGTAATATCTTTGTAGCACAAGTAGGCACGGCCATGGATGGCCATCAATTTGTAGATAGTTGTATTCAGCAAGGAGCCGCAGCCATTGTGATTAGCAACCCCGCTTATCAGCGAGATG
Source organism: Paludibacteraceae bacterium (assembly GCA_024399785.1). Taxonomy (GTDB): domain Bacteria; phylum Bacteroidota; class Bacteroidia; order Bacteroidales; family Paludibacteraceae; genus Colicola. Next base: position 11,235 of record JAKSNM010000008.1, on the reverse strand, counting down.
GAGTAGTTACTATCCTAGCCAACAATACTGATTTTATTCTAGGTCAATTGGCTCATCGTTGGTACGGCTGCCCCAGCGAGCAACTCACGTTGGTGGGAGTAACTGGCACCAATGGAAAAACCACTATTGCCACCTTGCTCTATAAACTAACACGCGCTATGGGGCATAAGGCAGGATTGCTCTCCACCGTGGTTAACTATATAGAAGATAAAGCTATACCCTCTACACACACCACACCAGATGCCTTGGCTCTAAATGCCTTGTTACGCCAAATGGTAGATGCAGGTTGTACGTACGCTTTTATGGAAGTGAGTAGCCACTCTATTGCCCAAGAGCGTATTGCTGGACTGCAATTCAATGGGGCTATATTCACCAACCTCACCCGCGATCATATAGACTATCACAAAACGTTTGACAACTACCGCGACACCAAGAAACGGCTATTTGACGGACTAGGCAAAGGCTGCTTTGCTATCACCAACAAAGACGACAAGAACGGACTGGTGATGACGCAAAACACCCACGCCGATGTGTTCACCTACTCTACCCGTAGTTTGGCTGATTTCAAGGCCGCTATTTTGGAAGAAGGGTTCGACGGAATGTTACTCAGTATCAATAGCCAAGAGGTATTTGTGCCCCTAGTTGGACGATTTAACACCAGCAATATATTGGCAATCTACGGAGCAGCCATCTCGCTAGGCTTTGATAAAAACGAGGTATTGCGTGTGCTTTCTACACTAACCGCCGTCAATGGCCGATTTGAGACTATTCGTAGTGCCAACAAAGGGTGGACCGCTATTGTAGATTATGCACATACACCCGATGCAGTAGATAATGTGATACAAACCATCAACGAGATTCGTAAAGGTCGTTTGATTACAGTAGTAGGCTGTGGTGGCAATCGCGACAAAGGCAAACGCCCGATGATGGCTAAGATTGCCAAACAGGGCAGTGACCAACTTATTCTCACTAGCGACAATCCCCGTGACGAGGAGCCAAATGATATTCTTAACGATATGATAGCAGGTCTAAGTGAAGATGAGAAAAAGCAAACCCTCGTGATAGCCGATCGTGCTACGGCTATTCAAACGGCATGCACCCTGGCACAAGCAGGAGACGTGATACTGGTAGCAGGCAAGGGACATGAAGATTACCAAATCATCAAGGGGGTGAAACACCATTTTGATGACCACGAACAAGTACGACTATACATCTGATAACTGAAATCTGACAACTGAAATCCAACAACTCACTATGTTATACGAACTCTTTTCACATCTAGGCGATTTTCCAGGGGCTAGGCTGATGACCTATATCTCCGTGCGGGCTATTCTTGCCAACGTATTGGCACTGATAGTCAGTATTGTATTTGGCAGACAATTTATTCAACTGCTCAAACGCAAACATATCTCAGAGACACAACGTGACGAGAAACTCGATCCATTCAACGTGGCAAAAAAGGGAGTGCCCACTATGGGAGGTATTGTAATCATTGTCAGCATCTTACTGCCCTGTTTATTAGTGGGCAGACTCAGTAATGTCTATATGCTGTTGATGCTTATCACTACTGTATTGTTGGGGTCGCTGGGTTTTGCCGATGACTATATCAAAACCTTTCGCAAGAACAAAGACGGCCTAAACGGCTGGGTGAAGATAGCAGGACAAGTTACCCTGGGTTTGATAGTGGGACTCACCCTGCGTTATAGTCCTGTCACCACCATGAACGAGGTGGTCACCACGCGTGTAGAGAACAATATGACTATCGTAGATAAATCGCCCGATGTGAAATCTACTCAAACTACTATTCCGTTTGTAAAAAATCACAACTGCAACTATGCCAACCTATTCTCCTTTTTGGGTGAATCTAACAAATACCGTGCTGGATGGATATTCTTTGTGATTTTGACTATCTTAGTGGTAGCAGCGGTAAGCAATGGCGCCAACCTAAACGATGGCATGGACGGTATGTGTGCAGGTAATTCGGCTATCATTGGGGCGGCATTGATTATCCTATGTTATGTAAGCGGTAATGTGGTATTTGCCGACTATTTTGACGTGATGTATATTCCTGGCAGCGAAGAGTTGGTAGTTTATCTCAGTGCTTTTGTAGGTGCGTTGATTGGTTTCTTGTGGTGGAATGGTTTTCCTGCACAGATTTTCATGGGTGATACAGGTAGTCTCACTATTGGTGGTATCATTGGCGTGTGTGCAGTTATTATCCACAAAGAGTTGTTGTTGCCTATTCTATGCGGTGTGTTCCTGATGGAAAGTGTTAGTGTGATTGTGCAGACACAGGTATATAAGTTCATGAAAAAACGCGGTCAGCACTACCGTGTATGGAAACGTACCCCATTGCATGACCATTTCCGCACATCGGTGGATCAAGTTATCAAGAACGACCCCACTTGCAGTATCTTCTTCAAGGGTAGCACAGAATTGCACCACGAAGTTAAGATTGTACTGCGTTTCTGCATTGTAACTCTAATTTTAGCAGCTATCACTATTTTGACACTGAAAATACGATGAAACGAATTGTGATTTTAGGCGCAGGCGAGAGTGGCGCAGGAGCCGCTATTCTGGCCAAAGAAAAAGGACTAGATGTGTTCGTGTCTGACATGGGCACCATCAAGCCAGAGTACCAAGCCCTACTCAACGAGCACCATATTGCTTTCGAAAGTGGGCAGCACACCGAGGCCCTGATTTTAAATGCCGACGAGGTAATTAAATCGCCAGGTATTCCTCTTACCGCCCCTCTTATTCAAAAACTAGTCAATCAAGGCACACCTATCATCTCTGAGATAGAGTTTGCAGCACGCTATACCTCTGCCAAGATGATTTGCATTACAGGTTCAAATGGTAAAACCACTACCACCTCGCTTATCTACGATATGCTACGCCGTGCAGGTTTAGATGTAGGTCTAGCAGGCAACATAGGCAACTCGCTCGCCCTGCAAGTGGCACATGAGGACCATGCTTACTATGTGATTGAACTCAGTTCGTTCCAACTAGATAATATGTACGATTTCCGTGCTGACATCGCTATTTTGCTCAATATCACACCTGATCATTTGGACCGATACGATTTTCAATTTCAGAACTATGTGAATGCCAAGTTTCGCATCACCCAAAACCAAACGGCCCAACAAGCGTTTATCTATTGGGCAGAAGACCCTGTGATAGACCGTGAGATAGCGCGTATTCAACCCCGAGCCACTCTCTATCCTTTTGGAGCCAACAAGCACAATATGGCCTATACCGATGGGGAGCATCTGATAGTAGGTGCAGACCCACAAATCGAGCCATTAAGTATTGATATAGAGGCCCTTGCGCTACGTGGCAAGCACAACCAACTTAACTCAATGGCTGCCACACTAGCTGCACAAATCTTGCATATCAAAAACGATATTATCCGCGAGAGTTTGACTCTATTTGCAGGTGTAGATCATCGTCTGCAATACGTGGCCACGGTCAAAGGTGTGCGTTATATCAACGACAGCAAGGCAACCAATGTCAATTCGTGTTGGTACGCCCTGGAGAGTATGACTACACCCACGGTGCTTATACTAGGTGGCAAGGACAAAGGCAACGACTATTCTGAGATAGACGACCTTGTGCGTGAGAAATGCCATACTTTGGTGTTTATGGGGCTGCATAATGAAAAATTGCATGAGCATTTCGACCACTTTGGTTTGCAGATTATTGACACCAACAACCTGCATGATGCGGTGCAGGCCTGCTATCACGCTGCCCACGATGGAGATACCGTATTGCTATCTCCCTGCTGCGCCAGTTTTGACTTATTCAAAAGCTACGAGGACCGTGGTGAACAATTTATGAATGCTGTAAGACAACTATGAAAAAACCTGATTGGATAGGTTCACGCCGATATATTGACAAGCCATTTTGGGTGCTATTCATTATCCTGATTGTGGTGGCTATTATTGCGCTATTCAGTGCAGGCAGTACCCTGGCTTATGAAAGCGAGGGCAGTGCTTTAAGTCCTATATTAAAGCAAATTTTCTTTATCGCTTTGGGAGTAGGTCTGGCCTACGTGGTGCAGTTGTTGCCCACGTGGATGGTGCAACTAGGTGGATATATTATTTGGGGGCTATCTTTTTTGTGCCTACTGATTATGCTCGTACCGCACAATCCGTTTGTAGTCACTATCAATGGGGCAGGACGATGGTTCAATCTATTTGGCATACAGTTCCAGCCCTCTGAATCTGCCAAGCTGGGACTGATTATTGTGGTGGCGCACCAACTCAGTCGTATCAATACGGAAGAAGATGTCAAGAAACGTTTTCTATGGACACTCGGTCTAACTGTTGCCACTTGTTTCCCCATTATGACAGGCAACCTCTCTACGGCCGTTCTACTGGCTGGCATTGTTTTCCTGATGTGGTTCTTGGCGCGTATTCCTTGGCAATATCTCACTATCACCGCAGGAGCGGCTATTGTGTTGGCGTTGCTATTTTATTTTGTGGTGGAATTTGCCTTTGTTCGGCCCCATCGCGACTTGCCTCATCCCTTCGACCGTGCTATCACACAAGTGGGGCGTATTGATGATTTGATTTCCGAGCGTCAGCAGTCAGCCGAGGAGTTTGAACTCACCGATGACAACCGCCAACGTTCTATTGCCAAGGTGGCTATTTGGCGAGGAGGTAAAACACCTTTTGGCGTATTGCCTGGCAATAGTCGCGAGCGAGATATACTGCCTTTGGCGTATGCCGACTATATTTTCGCTATCATTGTAGAAGAGACAGGTGTATTGGGTGCTATTGGCTTGATTATTTTGTATTTGGCTATTCTCTTTCGGGCGTGCTATGCCAGCAGCAAATACGAGGATTATGTCTCTATGCTCATGACTATGGGACTTGCGCTTATGATTGCTTGTCAGGCTTTTGTGTCGATGGCAGTGGCGGTAGGCATAGGTCCTGTCACGGGTCAACCCTTGCCTATGATTAGCAAAGGAGGTACAAGTGCTATTATCACCAGTTTATATTTTGGCATTATGATGTGTGTAGCGCGAGAGCAGAATCAGAACCGCGATTGTGTGGATACTAGTGCTCGCGAGAGCCGCGCCGAAGTGCCCGATGTTACCGATTTAGTCAGCAATTCATAAATCTAAAATCAACAATCTAAAATCTAAAAATCATATATGAAATATCTCATCTCAGGTGGTGGCACAGGTGGTCACATTTTCCCAGCAGTCAGCATTGCTAATGCGTTAAAAGAACTAGATCCACAGGCAGAAATCCTTTTTGTAGGAGCTTTGGGCAGAATGGAAATGGAACGTGTACCTCAAGCGGGTTATAAGATAATCGGTCTGCCTGTTCGTGGATTCAACCGTGCCCAACCGTGGAAGAACATCAGCGTATTGTGGGATTTGGTTAAGTCTATGCGGATGGCACGACGTATTATCAAGGACTTTCGTCCTGACGTAGGTGTTGGTGTAGGTGGCTATGCCAGTGGAGCCGCTATGCGCGTAGCGGCTAAGATGGGAGTGCCTATTCTCTTGCAGGAGCAGAACGGCTTTGCAGGGGTAACGAATAAACTTTTGAAAGACGACGCCAAGGTGATTTGCGTGGCATACGAAGGCATGGAACGTTTCTTCCCCAAAGATAAGATTATCCTAACGGGCAATCCTGTGCGGCAAAATCTTACTGAGGGCAAACGGGTAGATAAGGACCGTAAAACACTCCTCATCATCGGTGGAAGTCTAGGGGCTAAAACGATTAACGATGCTATTGCCAGCCACCTAGATGAACTAGCCGCAGCCCATATTGATGTAGTTTGGCAGACAGGTAAGCTCTACTACGAGCGTTGCCAAGCCGCTCTTCAATCCTCAATCCTCAATTCTCAATCTTCCATCGAATGTCTCCCCTTCCTCTCGGATATGCCTGACCGCTATGCGCAGGCCGATTTGGTTATCTCGCGTGCAGGAGCCAGTTCTATTTCGGAGATTTGTCTATTGGGCAAGCCCGCTGTTTTGGTACCTTCGCCCAACGTAGCGGAGGATCATCAGACGCACAATGCTATGGCGTTGGTGAATAAAGATGCAGCCGTTTTGGTGCGTGATGCAGATGCTGTAGATCAACTAGTTACCACTGCTTTGGCACTTATTCAAGACGATGCTCGTTTGCAGCAGTTGAGCCACAATGTGAAACAGTTGGCGCAGACCGACTCTGCCACGCGCATAGCCAAAGAGGTGATGCGTCTTGCAAAATGAGGTCGATAGGTAAACAAGATGAAACGCTTCGAGCAATCGGAGCGTTTTTTTTGCCAACAGGTTGCCAATAGGTTACCGATGGTATGTTCATGTTACGTTCATGTTACGTTCATCCTACGTTCATGCTACGTTTTTTTTATGTTAATTCTATGTTGATTTTATATAATAGACCCTATTTCTCCACTACCATTTGTTGGGGCGGTACACAAATATACACTTTTTCCGTCAATTTTTACACATGTATATGCGCGAAAAGCAGTAATTTTGCAGCGTGAAAAAGTATATAAAAGTGCGGTTTTTACGTAACCCAACTTTTAATATCAAATAAAACAACTAAAAAAAACAACAAACAAATGAAAAAAATCAAACTTTTTGCAATGGCTGTTGCTGCACTACTTTGTGGCAACGCATTGGCACAAGATGTGGTGACAACAGGGGCTTATTCCCAACGCACCATTTCTAGCGATGGTCTCAACAGCACATGGAATTTCATTGGTGTTGTGACATCTGAAACAAAAATCAATGACGAGATGGTTCATGACAATGGTCTTATTTTCAATGCTGGCAGCAAAGACAAACTAAAACTAAAATCAGACCAACTCTCTTGTCAAAGTCAAAGTTCGTTGTATTTTAATGTTCCCGAAGGAGCAGCAGGTACAATCACTTTGACGGTTACAAGTTCGAGCGATAGCCGTTACTTTCAACTATTTGTTAATGGCGTAGCAGGTACTGATAAACAACGCCTTTGGTCTAAAGTCGGTGACGATTTAGTCAAGAAAGGTCCCCAATCCTACACTTTCACAAGCGATGATTTAACTCAAGTGGGGGATTCTTTTTATTTGCATTTTAAGGACAACAATACAGAAATGAAAGTTGCTTCATTTGCTATTGTTCTCACTAGTGGCAATTATTTTGGCGTTCCTGCAGCCTACCCATTTGTTAAATCTTTCACAATGGGTGAAATCAAAGCCGATGTAGATACTGCTAATCACACTATTTCTGCTGAGTTGCCTTATGGTGCTGACCGTGCTGATGCTATTGCAAATGCAGAAGTTGTTATGGGTGGTACTGCCAAAACATTTAGCATTTCTGGTGACGTTCTAACCGCTATCGACAGTGTGGACACTGGCAAAAACATTGACTATGACCTATCAGGTATCGTTGTTGCTGCAGACCCAAGCGATGATGCTACTTTGAGCATGATTACCATCGATGGTGCTGACCTCGCTGGCTTTGATCCTGCTACTCTCAATTACCAAATGATTGCAGATGTAATTCCTACCGTAGCTGCTGTGGCAAATGACCCCAACGCTATCGCTGTAGTAGAGCAAGCTGCCGAACTACCAGGTGCAGCTACTATCACCGTTACTGCACAAGATGGTGAAACCAAACTCGTTTATTCCGTTACTTTCACTTCTGTTGACAAAATCTGTGGCATGATTGCTCGCGCTACTGCTACAGGTGAAAACAAAGCTGACTACTCGGGCGCATTGGCAGGTACTGCTGACGCAAAAATCAAAGGTGCTGTTACTGCTTTTGGAGAAACAGGTTATAAACTGAATAGTAGCGGAAACTACCTCGGTATCAACCTAACCCAAGGTGCTTTCCATGCTGGCGATATGGTAAATGTATTCATCACAAAGGTTAATAACACTGACAAAACTTTCCAATTCTTCTCTAGCAATAGTTCTGCTGACGTACTCTTCACTTCTGATGTAGTTGCTGTAGATAGCATGAACCACATTATTCTGCCAGCAGAAGCAGATGGTGCAACATCTTTGTATATCGTTCGTACTGATGCTAACGGTTTGAACCCCAATATCGCTTATATCGAGGTTGTTCGTGACTGCGAGCCAAAACTGCTTGCTTTCTCGTTGGCTGGCATTGATGCTGAAATTGACCAAGAGGCTAAAACCGTAGTTGCTGAATTGCCTTATGGTACTGTACTAGAAGAGTCTGATTGGGACAACGCATACACTCTAAACGGTGCTGCTACCGATGCAGAATACAACCAAGAGCACACCACACTCACCGTAAATGGTGACGATGCCTCTGTTGTTTACACACTTGACATCACTATCGCTCAAAGCGCAAGCGACAACGCTAACCTAAGCGAAATCACCGTAAACGGCAAAGCTATTGCTGGTTTCCGTGCTGACTCACTAGAATACGCTTTCGAGTTGCCTAACGGCACTGTTGATCTGCCTGTTATCGCTGCTGTTGCAGAAGATATCACCGCAGAAGTGGTTATTGACGAGATCACCGCTCTTGACCAATTGGTAGAAATTGTTGTTACCGCTCAAGACGGCGTAACCGTATTGACATACAAGGTTCAACTCAGCGTAGCTTCTGCTCCTAAATACCTCTACGAGGCTGTATTCAGCAACGGTGCCAAAGGTGCTATCGACAACGACGCTGCTGCTATCATAGTTCCTTATTTGGACGGCGAAGCATATCCTACTCTAGTTAGCGACTCTGTTACTCCTGGTGCTTCGGCTGAACAAACTGGCGAAGACAAAATACTTGTTACTGGCTCAGATGAGAGCACCAAAGAGTTCTCTATCGAATTCCGCGCACTCTCTGCTCCTTCCTTCGTTGCTGACACCATCACCTTCGATGGTAGCGAGAGCTATATCTTCGCTTTCTATGGTTGGCACGCTGAGAAAGGTGTTATATTCTCCAAAGCCGTTAACGATGAAGGCAATATGCGTATTACCACTGGTAAGACCCGCGTTTACATGGCTCTGCCTGCTTGCTACAAAGTTAACCTAATCTCTGGTACTGGTGGCGCACGTGACATCAAAGTTTCTCTCAATGGTGGCGAGCCTGCTGCTATGAAGACCGCTGCTGCTAATGCTGGCATGGACATCTTGCTGAGCAGTTCTGAGACCAACTTCCTAGCTATCGAGAGCAACCAAACTGGTGGTGACGGTGGTTTCATCAAGATGGTACTCACTCTTGAAGAGCCTCAACCTACCAAACTAGTCGAGGCTGCTATCAAAGCTCAAGCCGAGAAATTCATGTTCAAGGGTGCTGTTTACTTCCGCCACAATGCGAAAATATTCAACATGATGGGACACGAAATCCGCTTCTAATGTTTTAGAATACACACTTGCAGACGGAGGGGTTATCCACATGGGTAACCCCTCTTTTTTGTACCTAAATAGATATAAAATCTATTTTTTCCTGCGAAAATTTGGATATATGAACATTTTTTTGTATCTTTGCGCGCTAAAATAGATAGCTATGCGTCATAAATTACTTCTCATAGGAATATTTCTACTCACAATTCCCGCAAGCATGCACGCACGCTCGCGCCGCGGAGATGCCGACAACTACCACTTTGGCTACTTGTCCGCCGCTGCTGGATATTCCTCTCTCAGCCAAAATATCAGTTCAGCCGCTACCACAGGCAACTTAGGCTATTTGGTAGGACTAGGTTATGAGTTTCGCCACACCTCGTTTTGGCTCAGTGTCGGTGCGCAATATATGCAGCACCAGTCAAAAACCGCTATAGACGACTTTACCTATATTCCGCCTTTCAAGGGGGTGGATGACCAAGGCAAAAACGTAGATTACTACAAATACACTATCCACCAAACCGATCAACAATTATGGCGCACCATAGATGTGCCTATTCTACTGGGCTATTACTACAATGGATTCTATGTGGGCGCAGGTGCCAAAGTAGGTTTCTCGATGGGTTCGACCATTCAAGTCAATGGCGGCTATGACCTCAGCGCACAATACACGCGCTATATGCAAGAGTTCCATGAAGTGCACTACTACACCAACTACGATCTACCCACAACTACCCACAACGTAGATTTACGTCCCCAGTTCTCCCTGCTTGGCGAGATAGGTTATGACCTGCTCTCACCTATGATGACCAACAAAGCTATCTGCCACGTGCTGAAAATAGGTTTCTATTTTGAATACGGTCTGCGCACCGTGCGCCCAGAAGGGTCTATGGATGTAATCAACATAGACGGCATGAGTGTAGAAGAAGCCGCCAAAGCCAAAGTAGATATCACCAAAGTTACCCTAAACCCCTATTATTTATCCACTGCCACTGAAGGCAAACGCATCGTTCCCTATTTCGTAGGTGCCAAACTCACCTATATGATTGGCGGCAACCGTTATGCCACAGGCACCTGGCACAAAGGATGTATGTGCTATCAGTAAACGAGTATCATGAAGAAATTATTAGACATATTTATTTTAGCCATGCTGGCATGCCCTATTTGGGCACAAGAAATAGAGCCAGAGATTGAACCTGAGATTGAGCCAGGACCTGAGCCAGGGTTAATCATCCCAGACACGGTTTATACGCACCTAGATACTATTCAGGCAGGATGCTATCCCGTCTCCTTGCCCTATCTATGGCGCGGGCATGAGTTATATACCACCGACTATTACCACGACACCGTAGAAGCAGGTAAAACAATGGATTTAGACACAGTCTTCTATGACATCTACTCCATCCATTTGCAAGTGAAAGAGTATGTTGACCAAACCTCCTCACCTACTATTCAGTATGTCTATCCCACCGAACTGCCTGTAATGTGGCTCGGGAAAGCCTATAATGCTACAGGCAGCTATATTGACACTGTCAAACTCGCTGCGTGGGACCAAGCAGACACCATTAAACAACTGAACGTGCATGTAAAAACCTACATCACCCAACCTCAACAAATAGCAGAGTTGTACCCACCTGTATCTACCTATTCGTGGCGAGGAAAAGAGTGGCCCGCTATCAACAATGCCACCTACTACGACACTGCTACGGCTACCGCGTTCACCGATCCCGACACTATCTATTCGCTCAAAATATACGTAAAGCAATACATGACCTTTGCGACTGAGTATGCTACCACTTGCCAAACCACACCCTATAAATGGCGAGGCCATAAATACCAAGAAGCAGGCATTTACAAAGATACTGCACGAGCTAGCCAATTCACAGTAAAAGATACTATTTTCACACTCCAACTCAGAGTGGGCAC
>JAKSNM010000077.1 GCA_024399785.1 Paludibacteraceae bacterium | reverse complement strand
TTTACGGCGACTAAGACTATTTTTGCACTATAAATGCAAAATAAACAAATAAACAAACAAAATTAACACAAAATGAAAAAGATTTTTACTATTTTTTGCACAATTGCGATAGCATTATGTGCAAGTGCAGCTCCAATGGCTCCAAAGGCCCAATTGGTGAAGAAAGCCCCCGCTGCAGCAGGGCAGATGCTTGAGAAAAGACAAGCACCAGCTCATCGCTCTGTTGCCAGTGCAAGAAAAATGGCTAATGCCACGCTAAACACTGCCATCACGATTGGCAGATTCAGTGCCACAACTGCCTACGAAGGAGAGTATTACGTTGTTTTGACGGATGCCGCTTCTACTACACAATTCATTTTTGACATTGCAACGGACAATTTCGAGTTGGGCAAGACCTACACCTTGGCCGATATGATAGAGGACTATACTATTATAGGTGATGCAGACGACTGGTATGTATGTACGATTGTTGTTGCTGCCTCCTATACAGAGACGGTGGATCAGGATGGTCTAACTCACGTAGTTGCTTCTATGACGGATGAGGATGGTAATGTATATGATATCACCTATGACCAACCCGAACCTCAAGAGATTGATGTTACAGCGGTAGATTGGTTTTATGATGATGAGGAATATTATGATATTTATATTGCTTCGGAGACCACAACTTACCTCATTGAGTTGAACGAAGGTTTAGAATATGGCAAAGATTACACCTATGCAGACATGTATCCTTATTGGGTGTGCACATTAACTGCTATGGGTACTCCCGACATCACGGCTACCGATGCTACGCTGAAAGTGACCAAGGATGAAAATGATTTGATACACATCGAGGCTACTATGGTGCTGAATGGTGACACGCACAACATCACTTACGATGAGCAAGCTTCTGCAGATGTATATTTGTCTGGCGACATCTTGATTATTGACGAAGTGTGGGACATGTCAACTGGTGAAGTAGTAGGTTGGAACTACACGATGCACGAGCCCAGTGTGGAAAATATCGCGCTGCGCACCACCTCAACCGACAAGTATGGCACTTTCTCTTTTGAAGATGGAACCCTGTCGGACCAAATTTATAACATAACCCGTATAACAGAGCAGGGCTTTGAGCAATATTCGTTCGTTTCTGGTTCGATGACCATTGCCGAAGTAGGCGACAGCATCGTATTGGAAGGCATGTTCCTGTGCGAAGATGGCAAAACCTATGCGCTGCATTTTACCCACCTGAAATCTGCCCTGAATGAAGATACGGATATGGATTTTGACGCGGACTATGAATATTACCAAATGAGTTCGTATCTAAATGGCGGCACCGCCACCATAACGGTGTATGGTAGAGCGGGCAGGGTGAGTCTGGAGCTCTATACCGACCCTGAAGCAACCGAGATACCTGCCGGCGTATATTCCCTGTCTAACACACAAGAAGCAAGCACAGCCCTTGCATCAATTGGCGTTGTAGATAGAGAAATCACAGGTTGCTATGCTGCAACTCTCAATACTTACACAGGCGATCTGC
>JAKSNM010000076.1 GCA_024399785.1 Paludibacteraceae bacterium | reverse complement strand
GCATCAGACGGTAGCCGTTTCTCACACGTCGGATGTTGGTGTATTCCGGTTCCAACACATAGTTGCCCTCAATGTCGATAATGCCAAAGATACCACAGCTGTCTTTAACAGTACAAAGCCCGTTTTTGAACACATATTCCACATCCTCTTTGGCATAGCGGAAGCGAGGTTGAATAGCCCAATTCCCCTGATGGTCAATAAAACCAAGTTTGCCATTCTTCACCACAGCGCCGACGCCCTCGGAGAATACCCATGCATGCTCAAACTGAGCAGGGATAGCAATCTTACCGGTGTAAGCGTTGAGGTAACCGCGTTTACCCTTCTTATCCATAAATACGGTTAGAGTGTCTGATACAAAGCCATTGTAGATATGCTGCAATTTAGGTGTGAGTTTTTCGCCGGTAACAGCATCTACAGCGCGACAGTATTCTCCCCATTTTTGCTCTATCATAAAGTCAGAGGAGTTGGCAGCATAGAGTTTATCAACGCTATTAGAGCCATAGCGATGCCGGAACTCCCAACTATGGAAGTACTCGTCCAGCAGAACACCACCCAAAATAACGACCAATAATAATGCAATACCCGTGAGCGTTTTCCAAGTCACGCTCCAGACTTTTTTGACATTCAGTTTCATAATGTTGTAGTTTTAGTTAGTTAATTAATATGGACATTTATGCGATAGCAACTTCTTCCGGACCGAACCACACATCCAAGGTGTCTTGTACTTTTTGCTCGATGACGGGAGTAACTTTGTCGGAAATCTTTTTGTAAATGAGCGCAACGATAGCCGCTTCATCCATAATACCGAACCAAGACAGGACGCGAGTAGGAAGGACACTGATAGGAGAGATAATGTAGAAAATTCCTCCGTAAATAAGGGCACGATCCAAAACAGAAGTCTCGGGATTGTCCATCACATAGTAGAAAGTCAGTAACGGCTTTGAGATGAACCGCCCGGACTTAAGGGCAAAAGATTTGAGACCATCCCAAAGGATTTGAAACTTGGTTTTCCAATCTACATTGTGGAGTTGCTTCACAAGGTGTGCAACGGGTTTGCCTACAATAAACGAGGCAAGAATCAAAAGACATAGAGTAATAAACATAACACTAATAATTTTAAGTTAAACAATTGGGTTGTTTTACCTATATAGAGATGTTTATTGACTCTAATCTATCAGAAAGAGTATAAAAAATTACAATTTATCCATTCTTTGTACAACATCTACATTTTCAATAGCGGATATACTATCTATCATTATATTCAAATCCTGTGCAGAATGAACTTTGAAATCAATGGTGCAAGTTACGATATAATCCGAGCACTCTGTAATCAGCCGATGCATTGACAAATGCTGTTTGGCAAAACAATCAATAATATCGTGAAGCAAGTGATAACGGTCTATTGCTACGATTTGCAGCCGAACAGGATATAAAGTGTCAGACACGTCAAATGTGGTTTCAACGATATCATCCCCTCGTTCTGATGCTAATTTGATTGCTTTGGGACAATTCCGTTTGTGTACCCAAACACGTCCGTCCGATTGTTTAAATCCTATTATCTCGTCTCCCGGTAAGGGGTGGCAAGAAGCACACACATGCATTTGATTATTTGCAGGCTGACGGGTGAGATATTTTAGTGTATGTTTCGCCTTGTAAGTGTTGACATATTCCAGCCACTCTATATTCGGGATGATATCCTGATGTGTATGTATCTCTACGCAATCACCACGTTGCAACTCTGTTCTCATTGGACTGAGTTTGCCATTGATTCGAGCATATTGAGCATGCATACCTATTTCTGTATGTAATTCAAATGCAAAATCCA
>JAKSNM010000075.1 GCA_024399785.1 Paludibacteraceae bacterium | reverse complement strand
TAACCGAGCGAGATAACGCACAACACGGTTAAATGGTCAGGTATATGACATAGCTCTTTCACCATTTGCTCTGCGCCTTCGCGTTGGTAGATCTGACACCAGCAAGCCCCTAATCCAAGGTCGGCTGCGGCCAGGAGTATGTTCTGGGCAGCAATGGCACCATCCGATTGCCAGGTGTCGGTTAATGAACTATCCAACGCTACCACAATAGCAGCCGTGGCGGTGTCGAACATCTGACTGCCGTAGGTTCTTACCCCTGCCATCTTGCGAATTGCCTGTAGCGAAGCGTCCTCTAAACTGTAGGCAGCTTTGCTGCCGTCCTCTAAACTTCTTAACACGTAGAACTCCCACGGATTCAGCCTTTTGCCACTGGGTGACATCAAGGCACATTTCAGAATATAGTCTATTTTGTCTTGCTCCACCACCTGGGCGGTATATTTGCGATAGGATCGCCTTTGTTGACAAAGTTCTAGAAAACTAGCCATAATAGTGCATTTTAATTTCGGGCGCAAAATTACAAAAAAAAAATGGAATATGCAAATTTATTTGCCTATTCGGAAAAAAAAGTGTACCTTTGCAGTCCAATTTGGATTTATTATGTCAGTACATACAGAAACGAAGCGCATGACGACCGCTTTAATCCGTCAAAAGAAAGCCACTGGTGATAAAATCACCATGTTGACCAGTTATGATTATACGTTGGCTCGCTTGGTCGATGAGGCGGGCGTGGATATGTTCCTTGTGGGCGATAGTGCCAGCAATATCGTGTGTGGCAACGGCACCACCTTGCCTATCACGGTGGATGAGATGATTTTTCTTACCCGCGGTGTCGTGCGTGCTGCGCAGCATGCGTTGGTGGTGATTGATATGCCTTTTGGCAGTTATCAGGTGAGTGCCGAAGAGGGCGTGAGAAACGCCATCAAGATGGTGAAAGAGAGTGGCGCAGATGCCGTTAAACTAGAGGGTGGGGAGGAGATCCTGCCTGCTATTCGTCAGATGATTGCGATGGGGGTGCCTGTGTGCGGACATTTGGGTCTGACCCCACAGAGTGTCAACCAATTCGGCGGTTATGGCTTGCGTGCCAAAGAGGAGGCAGAAGCCGAGAAACTGATTCACGATGCCCAACTGCTGGACCAGGCAGGTTGCTTCGCTATTGTGCTGGAGAAAATCCCTGCTGCCCTGGCAGAGAAAGTGACTAAGGCTGTTAGTTGCCCCACGATAGGTATAGGTGCAGGCAACAAGACCGATGGTCAGGTGCTGGTGTTGCACGATATGCTGGGACTGAACCTGGGCTTCAAGCCTAAGTTCTTGCGTCACTTTGCTGAATTGGGTGGGGAGGTGATTGCTGCTGTAGAGAACTACGTGGCAGCAGTGAAAGACAGCTCGTTCCCTAACGAGACGGAGAGTTATTGATAGTGTATAATATAGCTTCCGCTTTGCGGAGTTCGTTACGCTTTTTCTGCCCGGCAGCATAGACAAATACCTCGGCAGTCAGGATGCGTTGGTTCTCCTCATCCAGTCGGGTTAGCGACACAAAAGGACCTCCCATCGCCTCGCCGTGGTATATCTTCCACAAACCGCGCACTTCAAAAGCAAACGTGTTTTCTTGTATTTTCAACTCACGCATTTGTGGGGGGAAGATATTGTATTCCGTACCCATATACGAGCCCGCTACCTGCGCGCTTATGATGCGCCCCAACACGCTGTCGCGCTTGGCGCAGAGATAATCTAGGGTGAACGTGTTGGCGTCGGTGTAGGGGTAGGAATAGACTATCAGGTCGCGTCGCGCGGTGCCTTTGTTGTTGCACGCCCATAGGATATCGGCGCTGTCTAGAATGAGTTGATAATCCTCGGGCAGCCATATATCGGCATGAAACTTCTTTTGCATTACCTTGCGTGCCTCATGGTTGGTGCTGGCGCGATAGAAAGAGGCTTGGCGGTCTATCTCCTGCCGTACGAACCAGTCGCGTACCATTTCGCCCTGTTGATGCCAATAAGCAAGAAAAGCCTCGGTTGAGGGCGATTGAATACGAAAGACGGCTTGTGGATGAGACCAATAGTCCTTGCTCAGTTTGGCTTTGAGGCTGGTGTAGCGGGTCGAGTCTATATCGACAATCAGGATATTGCGGGTAGGTTTCAAAAAGTCGTCGAATTGGCTGTTGATTACGTGGGATAGGTTGAAATACGGCTCCATCTGTGGCAGGCAGGGCATGTCGCCTTCCAGTATCTCTTGTATAGGGGCATACACGGCATTGGGGCAAACCACCAGGCATTCGTATATACTGCCTGTGGCAGACACTTTGGTGGTGCCTTGTGCGTTTTTACAACCCGTCACAACCAGGGCGATGATTACCCATAACCAAACGACTTTTTTCATAA
>JAKSNM010000074.1 GCA_024399785.1 Paludibacteraceae bacterium | reverse complement strand
AGTTCGCCCAAGAAACCAGCGAGAAACAACATACACCCCAACACCATCATTAGGATAGCGATGTGGAAATAAGGATTGGTACCCAAGAGCATTGCATGCACGCCATGGTGCAGCGCATAGAGTTTCATGCCAGCCACAACGATAACTGCTATAAAACCTATCATGAACATGAGACTGCCCACCAGACCAAAGAAGTGCATCGGCTGTTTGCCAAACTTATTGAGGAACCATAGTGTGAGCAAGTCCAGATAACCATTCACGAAGCGATTTAGTCCAAATTTGCTCACGCCAAACTCGCGCTTGCGATGTTGCACCACTTTCTCTCCTATCTTGGTAAAACCTGCGTTTTTGGCCAAATAAGGGATGTAACGATGCATTTCGGAGAACACTTCTATATTCTTCACCACCTCCTGACGATAGGCTTTTAGTCCACAGTTCATATCGTGCAGTTGGATACCCGTTACCTTGCGTGCCGTGGCATTAAAGAGTTTAGATGGCAGGTTCTTGGTGAGTTTATTGTCATAGCGTTTCTGTTTCCAACCGCTCACCAGGTCAAATCCATCTTCCTGGATCATGCGATAGAGCTCAGGTATCTCGTCTGGAGAGTCTTGCAGGTCAGCATCCATGGTTATGACCACATCGCCCTGTGCAGCCTGGAAGCCACAATGCAAAGCCGCTGATTTACCATAATTACGACGGAAGCATATACCACGTACCATCTTTGATTGTTGTTGTAAGTCCTTGATAACCTGCCAAGAAGCATCGGTGGAGCCATCGTTTACAAAAATTACTTCGTACGAAAATTGATGCTCCTGCATTACGCGTTCAATCCATTGGAAGAGATTGGGCAAAGATTCAGCCTCATTATACAAAGGCACAATAACGGAAATATCCATATTTTTAACGATTTAGACCGCAAAATTACAAAAAAATTTGCAAATATGCAAAATAAATTGTATTTTTGCACGCTGTTTTTCTAAAAAAAGTATAAACCAATGGTAACAAAGGTGAATGAACAGGTCTCATTATGGGAGTTAAATCCTATTTGGCAACTGCTGACTACGGGAGAAAAGACCTATGTCACTGGTGAGGCTGAATATGTTAGATACCGCAAAAACGAGATTATCCACCGTTTGGGCGATGAGCCTACTCATATGATGATTTTGGTGCGCGGCAAGGTGCGCATATACATAGAGGGAGTTGGTCAAAAGCCCCAGATTATTCGTATGCTAAAGCCTGGCGAGATATTTGGTTATCGTGCCATTATTGCTGGAGACACCTACAACACCTGCGCCAGCGCTCTAGAGGAGAGCATGGTATTGAAGCTGAATAAAAAAGCTTTTTTACGCGTTATACAGCAAAACAACCGCGTGTGCTTTGGTATGTTGGAACTATTGGCCCGCGATTTGGGAATTAGCGAAATCAAGACGGTCAATTTGACCCAAAAACATATTCGTGGCCGCTTGGCCGAAGCCATCATGTTGCTGAGAAACAAATATGGTTTAGAGGAAGACGGCTCTACTATCGCCATGCACATTAGTCGTGACGACCTGGCGAACCTAAGCAACATGACCACCAGCAACGCTATTCGCACGCTTGGCTTGTTTGCCAACGAAGGAATGATTCGTTTGGAAGGCAAAAAGATTATGCTGCTAAACGAGGAAGAGCTGGTACGTATTTCCCAATCAGGTTAGTCCAACATGTGCCCAAAGTTGTTGGAGAGTTGCACCATACGGTCGTACTCTTCTGGTGTGAGATCGTAGAAATAGTAGTTTCTGGGGTCGATTGGTTTGCCGTGGTAATGCACCTCATAGTGCAAGTGAGGGCCTGTAGATTTACCTGTATTGCCTACCAAAGCTATCACATCGGCACGTTTGACTTTCTGCCCCACCCTGCATAGCGATTTGTACAAGTGTGCATAGAGCGTTTCATAGCCAAAACCGTGATCAACGATTACCGTATTACCATAGCCTTGTTTATGGCCCACAAAGGTCACCTTACCATTTCCAGTAGCAAACACATCAGTGCCTCTGGGTGCCGTAAAGTCCATGCCGTCGTGGAAACGGCGCACATGATACACAGGGTCGATACGCCAACCATAACCACTGGCTACACGAGTGAGATTTTTGTTGAGCACAGGCTGTATGGCAGGTATATTCTCCATGCGCAGTTCTTGTGTCTTGGCTAGTTGCAGTATCTCATCATACGATTTGGCTTGTACATAGAGTTCTTTTTCCAATATATCTGCTTTTAGTGCCAAATCGGCAGCCAGTTGCAGGTCCGTCATCTTGGCCAGTTCATCGTAATAGGACATTTTCTTTGTAGCCCCCTGGCGCACACCGATGGGGATAGGTTCGGCACCCAGCAGCACACGATAGAGGTTATCGTCGCGTTGCGAGAGGTCTGCCATCACCACTTGCATCTGATTCACCTGATTATCTATCAGTTTGATTTGACTCTCCAACTGTTTTTTCTGCTCTATCAATTGACGCTCACGTGGTGAGGGTAAGAAGTGGTAGAAAAGAAAGAAAAAGATTACACCCAGGCATATACCACCCAACAGGTAATAACCCGAGCGTTTCAGCCAATAGAGCAATCCGTGCTCCACATGTTCCAAAGCCAGGGTAACAGGATTGATATGATATTGTCTTTGTTTTTGCCTTTTCATTGTAATATATTTGTTTATTTAGGTCGATTGGTGCTATTTTTCCACCAGAAGAAAAATTCGTTTTGTCGCTGTTTATCTTGCTTAGACTTAGCCACATAGATGGGTTGCAAGGTATAGGGATTCACGCCCGTGTAGTACATGCATGTAGATAAAGTCATGGGGGTTGGTGTGAAGTCCTGCACCTGCTCTGGGTGGTAGTTCATCCGTTTGGTCTCGGCAGCCAAAGCCGCCATATCGCGATTGGTGCAGCCAGGGTGTGAGGAGATGAAATATGGAATCAGTTGCTGGTGCATACCGCTCTCGCGATTGACTTTGTTGAAGAAGTCTCGGAAAGTGAGATAGTGCTGCCACGTAGGCTTGCGCATGAGTTGGAGCACCTCATCCGAGCAATGTTCTGGAGCCACTTTTAGGCGGCCCGACACGTGGCGGGTGATGAGTTGGCGTCCATAAGCCTCGGACATAAGGTCGTAGCGTATGCCACTACCCACAAAGGCTTTTTTAATATAGGGCAATTTATCTACCGAGCGATAAACATCCAGTATAGGTGCGAAGTTCTGGTGCAGATTAGGACAGATAGCAGGTTGCAGGCAACTGGGGCGCGCACATTGCTCACACAG
>JAKSNM010000073.1 GCA_024399785.1 Paludibacteraceae bacterium | reverse complement strand
ACTACGAGTTGATGTCTCAGTGGGCAGCCAACTATGTAGCTAAACAAATCAATGCTTTCCAACCTAAGGAGAGCAATCCCTTCGTTTTGGGTTTGCCTACTGGATCTAGTCCTCTGGGCATGTATCGTGAGTTGATTAAACTAAACCAAGCAGGCAAGGTTAGTTTCCGTAATGTAGTAACCTTCAACATGGATGAATACGTGGGTATTCCCGAGGACCATCCTGAGAGTTACCATAGTTTTATGTGGAACAATTTCTTCTCCCATATAGACATTAAGAAAGAGAACGTGAATATCCTCAACGGCAATGCGCCTGACCTTGCTGCCGAGTGTGCGCGCTATGAGGAGAAGATTCGTAACTACGGTGGCATTCATCTGTTCTTGGGCGGTATAGGTCCTGACGGACATATTGCGTTCAACGAGCCAGGCAGTTCGCTCACCTCGCGTACCCGCATGAAAGAGTTGACCACCGACACCATCATCGCCAATAGTCGTTTCTTTGATAATGATGTGAATAAGGTGCCTAAGACGGCATTGACCGTAGGTGTGGGCACCGTGATGGATGCCAAAGAAGTACTGATTCTGGTCAATGGCCACAATAAAGCACGCGCTTTGTTGCATGTGATAGAGAAACCTATCTCGCACATGTGGACGGTGTCGGCATTGCAGATGCACCAGCATGGTATTATTGTGTGCGACGACCTCGCTTGCGATGAATTGAAGGTAGGTACCTATCGCTATTTCAAGGATATAGAGCGCAATAACCTTGATCCCAAGTCTCTACTTGGTTAATTTACAAATTTACAAATTGTTAAATTACAAATTCTATATTGAGACCTTTGGTTGTCAGATGAATGTGGCCGATTCGGAAGTGGTGGCTGCTATACTACAGACAACCGATGCTGTTATGACTGATCGTATTGAGGATGCACAAATTGTGATTCTCAATACGTGTTCTATACGTGACAAAGCCGAGCAGACGGTGTTGCACCGTTTGGAAGAAATCCGTGCTCTGCAAAAAAAATCCACCTCCTCTCAGTTCTCAGTTCTCAATTCTCAACTCATCATCGGCGTGATTGGCTGCATGGCAGAGCGCATGGGTGAGGAGTTGATTTCCCGATGGAAAGTGGATTTTGTAGCAGGTCCAGATGCTTATTTGGATATTCCTAATTTGTTGGGTCAGGCTTTGCAAGGGCATCCTGCTATCAATGTGCAACTATCTACTACCGAGACCTATCGAGATATCTTGCCGTCTCGTATTGGCAAGTCTATCTCGGGTTTTGTTTCTATCATGCGTGGTTGCAACAATTTCTGTTCCTATTGTGTAGTGCCTTATACGCGGGGAAGAGAGCGAAGTCGCGATGTAGAGAGTATTTTGAATGAAGTGCGCGATTTGCAGGCAAAAGGGTATAAAGAACTCACGTTGCTGGGTCAGAATGTGAATTCATATCATTACAACGAGATTGATTTCCCCCAGTTGTTGGAACTGGTAGCCGAGGCGGTGCCTGATATGCGAGTGCGTTTCACTACGTCCCACCCCAAGGATATGTCTGATGCTACGCTGGAGGCAATAGCGCGGCATAAGAACCTGTGCCGATTTATTCACCTGCCCGTGCAGAGTGGCAGCAATCGTATTTTGGAGATTATGAACCGTAAATATACGCGTGAGTGGTACCTTGATCGTATTGCGGCTATTCGTCGTATCTTGCCAGATGCCACTATCGGTACGGATGTGTTCTGCGGTTTTCATAGTGAGACCCTGGAGGATCATGCCCAGACCCTTTCGCTGATGCGGGAGGTAGGTTTTGATACGGCTTTTATGTTCAAATACAGCGAGCGTCCTGGCACACGTGCCAGTCGTGTCTATCCCGACAATGTGCCTGAGGAAGAGAAAGTGCGTCGTTTGAATGAGATTATCGCGCTGCAAAACGAACTCTCGCTACAGAGTAATCAGCGTGAGGTAGGCAAGACGGTGGAGGTGTTGGTAGAAGGGTTCTCTAAACGCAGCCACGACGACATGTATGGCCGTACGGGTACGTACAAAACGGTTGTTTTTCCGCGTCAGGGCAGGCATATAGGTGAGTTGGTGCAGGTGCATATTCTCTCAGCCAGTGCTGCCACTTTAAAAGGTGAGATAGTTGGTTAGCTAAGCATAGCTACCGCTTTTTTCAGTGCTTCTACTAGTTTATCAATGTCTTCGCGACTATTGTATAGCGCGATAGATGCGCGTATGGTGCCAGGCACATGCAGATAGTCGATTAGCGGCTCGGCGCAATGGTGCCCTGTGCGAACGGCTACGCCCTGTTGATCGAGCAACGTGCCTATATCAAAGGGGTGCAGTTGACCGATATTAAACGACACGGCTCCTGCTTTCTTCTGCCCCTGTGCGTAGATAATTATAGAAGGTATTGTGGCGAGTTGTTGCTCCATATAGTGGCATAGCTCAGCCTCGTCTTGATAGATTTTCTCGCGGCCCAAAGTGGAGATATATTCCAGGGCTTTTTCTAGACCGAAAGTTCCGATGAAATCGGGCGTTCCTGCTTCAAATTTATACGGCAGGGTGTTGTAGGTGGTTTTGTCAAACCGCACATGCTCTATCATCTCGCCCCCACCTTCGGCAGGAGGTAGTTGGTCCAGCCACTCTGTTTTGCCATACAGCACCCCCAGTCCAGTTGGGCCATATATCTTGTGGGCAGAGAAGGCCAAGAAATCGCAGTCCAATGCTTGCACATCTACGGGTATATGTGCTATAGATTGTGCCGCATCCAGGCAGACGGGGATATGACGACTATGGGCTATCTTTATGATTTGTTCTACGGGATTGATGATGCCCAGCACATTGCTCACATGGGCAACACTCACAATGCGTGTTTTCCCGGTCAATAGGCTGGAAAATGCCTCTATGTCTAGCGATAAATCCTCGCGTAGGGGTATTACTTTTAGTATGGCTTTTTTTCGTTCGCACAGCATTTGCCAGGGCACGATATTCGAGTGGTGCTCTAGGTGGGAAACTACAATCTCGTCGCCTTCGTTTATAAACCGCTCGCCAAAAGAAAAGGCCAACATATTAATGCTGGCGGTAGTGCCTTTGGTAAAGACTATTTCGCTAGCAGACCGAGCGTTGATAAATTCAGCAACCGATTGGCGGGCATGCTCGTGGTGTTGGGTAGCGAGTTGGGATAGGTGATGCACCCCGCGATGCACATTGGCGTTCCACGTGGTGTAGGCTTCATGCATAGCGTCCAGCACGAGTTTCGGTTTTTGCGTGGTGGCAGCGTTGTCTAGATA
>JAKSNM010000072.1 GCA_024399785.1 Paludibacteraceae bacterium | reverse complement strand
TACTATACCAAAGAGGACATTGCCCTCATCAAACGTATTCGCTATATCCGTGACGAACTGCATATTACGCGCATCGTAGCCATTCAGAATGAACTCAAGCAAGGCGATCGGCACACCGACCAACGCCAACGCGCCACAGAAATCTTACTGCGCATCCGCAAAGAATTGGTCGAACTGCGCAAGAATTTATATTCAACCGAAAATGTACAAAATAACGAAGACAATGAAAATACAACACTTTGATTGGAAAAAATGGATACCCAACGTAGTAATCCTATTCGTGTTTATTATCGCATCGGCCATTTATTTTTGGCCGGCATTAGAGGGAAAAATTATTTATGCCGCAGATAACATAAGCGGTACCGCAGCCGTACATGAAAGTTGGGATTATCACAACCAGACCGGCGAATATACCTATTGGACCGGTTCTATGTTCTCAGGTATGCCTAACTACCAAATAGGTGGTAATGGCGGTTATGCTGTGGATAAGATGCTGAAACCTTTGCGATGGTTTTTAAGTTGGGGAAATAGAAACGCTTTTTTCATTTTCTTTTTCTACCTTTGTGCGTTCTTCCTTTTGTTACGTTCATTCAAGATCAGCAAGTGGCTCAGCATGGCGGGTTCCTTTGCCATTGCGCTAAGTAGTTATTTCTTTGTTATTATCGCCGCTTCCCATCATGGTAAATGCTATTCCATTACATGGATGACGCTTGCCATTGTCGGCTTTATTCTGACTTATCGCAAACAATATGGTTGGGGTGCCTTACTCATTATGTTCTTTACCTACATCGGTTTCTTCCTGCACCCACAAATGAGTTATTATATCTGCATGATGATAGGCATTTTCTGGTTTGCAGAACTGGCTATTGCAGCAAAATCCAAAGAATGGAAACACTTCGTGATAGCAACGGCTGTTTTCTTTGCTTCGTTCGGTATAGGTATGGGAATGGGGAGTGCCAATATCTTTGCTAATCAGGAGTATGCGGAACAAACAATGCGTGGGGGGCATTCCGATTTAGCCAAAGCCTCGGATGCTACCAATAAAACGAAAGGATTGGATTTAGACTATGCTACTGCTTGGAGTGAAGGCATTAACGAGAGCCTCACTTTCCTTATCCCCAATTATATGGGAGGATGCAGTGGCTATAACTTAGGCAAAGACAGTCAGTTGGAGAAAGACCTCAAACACATGGGTGTACCTGCTCATCAAGCGAAAGGTTTTTGTCAGGGTGCTCCTACTTATTGGGGAGATAAAGCGTTTACCAGTGGTCCGGTCTATATGGGAGCCATTGTGATTTTCCTTTTCATACTGGGAATGCTGATTGTGTCGGGACCGTATAAATGGGCGCTACTCATTGCCACCCTCTTCTCGGTTGCACTCGCTTGGGGACGACATTTTATGCCATTGACCGAACTATTCTTCAATTACTTCCCAATGTACAATAAGTTCCGTGCTGTAGAGAGTATCTTGATTGTGGCAGAGATTACGGTACCTCTGCTCGGATTCTTAGCCCTCAAAGCAATTTCTGATGGGACGTTGGAGTGGAAGAAAGTACGTAACAGCATCTTCATTGCGGGTGGTGCAACCGGTTTTGTCTGCTTACTCATTGCCCTTATGAGTAGTAGTATTGATGTTACATCTTCCTACGATGCACAATGGAAAGGACAAGTCGGAGACCAAATTTATCGTGCCATCTTAGACCAACGGCAAGCGATGGTAAGTGCAGATGCATGGCGCAGTTTGTTATATGTGCTGATAGGTACAGGTTTAGTGTTTGTGTACGCATGGAAACGCCATAAGATTAGTGACGAAGAAACGGCCAATAAACTCACTCGTTGGGTAAGTGTCGTGTTGACGATATTGATTGTAGCGGATATGTGGACAGTAGATAAACGTTTCTGCAACGATGATAATTTTATAAAGGCGAAAGATAGAGACAAGACGTTTACTATGCTACCTTATGAAAAGCAGTTGTTAGAGACAGATACCTCGTATTATAGAGTAATGAATTTAACCGTGAATACATTTAATGATGCGCGCACATCGTATTATTTGAAATCAATAGGCGGTTATTCCGCAGCCAAACTGCGTAGATACCAAGACCTGATAGATGAGCATATTAGCAAGATGCACATGCCGGTGCTGAATATGCTGAATACGAAATATATCATTACCAACGGTCAAGATGGTCAGCCTTATCCATATTTGAATCAAGAAGCATTTGGACCTTGTTGGCTGGTTGATTCATTGGTAATGGTAGATAATGCCAATGCCGAGAGTGATGCACTCAATACGTTGGATTTACGTCATGTGGCTGTGTATGACAACACCTATGCCGCCAATGCCAATCTTATGGCACCGACAGCGGCTGACGGAAGTATTGAATTTATCAGTTACTCGCCCAAGCAACTGAAATATACAGCGAATCTCAATCAAGATGGTTTAGTTGTCTTCTCCGAGGTATATTATCCATCCGGCTGGAAAGCCACTATTGATGGCACTCCTGCAGATATTTATAGAGTCAATTATATGCTTCGCGCTATGAATATTCCAAGCGGGAAACACGAGATAGTAATGACCTTTGCACCTGATAGTGTGAAGAAAGGAAATACGTTGTCTCTCATTTGTTTTGGTGTATTCTTAGCAGTATTAGCAGGAACGATAGGCTATTGTGTACATAGAAAAAGGAAGGGTAAAAATGCAGCAGCGTAATATAGCGTATGATTATTTGCGAACACTGGCTATTGTACTGGTAGCAATATTGCACTCTTGGTCACTCCTGCAAATGGATGTGCCCGAATATGGTGTTATGTGCTATTTGTATCGTGCCATCGTAGATGCCGGTGTACCATTGTTTGTGCTAATTTCGGGAGCATTGGTACTATCGTCTCCTATCATTTCGATTAGCGATTTTTTCAAACGTCGTTTGACTCGTGTATTAGTCCCGTTCTTGATATGGGGCACCATGATATATGCGGTAGCAATTTTTAGAAAACAGTATGCCGATATACATGGTATAAGAGATGCTGTTGTGAATTGGATACCTTATTTAGTATATAATAAGATTAATGTCTCGCATTGGTTTGTTCACATGATTGTAGCCTTGTATGTGTTGACTCCGGTTTTGCAACGTGTCTTGCATGCGAAAGAAGGCAAACGCATGTGTGAATATATGTTGGTGGTGATTTTAGGATGTTTAATCTTACGTTGGTTTCTCCCGCAAATATTCATTATCAGTTACTGTTCCACATTATTGGGGTATATTGGTTTGTATTTGGCAGGATATTATATCGCCAATTATGGAGCCACTTTTAGCAAAGTATCTTGGTGTTATGGTATAGTTGCGATAATCTTATATATTGTGAATGTGCTAACTAAATGTCCCAATAGTTTATTGACTAACTTGACAGCCGTGGCCTTGTTTGGAATGGTAGTTTCTATGCAACTGCGTCGTCCGCTACCTTCATGTAAGATAGTGGTTGGTGTGTCAAGATATAGTTATATGATTTATCTGATACATATTCTTATTATATGCGCCATTTATCAATTTGCACATATAGAAGAGCCTAAAGGTTGGATGCCTTTAGTGGTAGGGGTGGGTGTAATCACACTATGTTCTTTAGGATGTCGGCTATTGGATTTAGTGCCGGGAAGATGGAAAACCTATTTAGGAATTTCTAAATAACTTTTTCTTCAGTTTTTTGGGCCATCC
>JAKSNM010000071.1 GCA_024399785.1 Paludibacteraceae bacterium | reverse complement strand
AAATTTACAAATTGTCTAATTTATGCTGTCATTAGTAACAGGAGCCAGTTCGGGCATAGGTTTGCAATATGCTACCCAATTGGCACGAGACTATCATACTGACCTGCTCTTGGTGAGTAACCAAGAGGCTGAACTGCAACAAGTGGCGGATGATTTGGCTAAGCAGTATGGCGTGAAGGCCATTGCCAAGTACGCCGACCTCAGCCAGACCGATGCGGCCGAGCAGCTCTTTGCTTATTGCCAGGACAACCAACTGGAAGTGGATATACTGATTAACGACGCAGGTGTGTTCTTCTTCAACCCCTATTTGGAGACATCGATGAAGCGCATTGAACTCATGCTTAATCTGCACATGATATGCGTGGCTAAGATGTGCCGCCTGTTTGGCGAGCAGATGGCCAAGCGTGGCAAGGGCTATATATTAAATATGTCCTCTATGTCAGCGTGGATGGCTATGCCAGGCATCCAGACCTACAATGCCACCAAGGCGTTTATCTACAATTTCAGTAAGTCGCTGTGGTACGAACTCAAACCGTTGGGAGTACACATTACCGTGATGGCTCCTGGTGCTGTAGATACGGCTCTGTTTGGCTTGGCACCCAATCTGCGTAAGTTGGCTGTGGCGCTCACGGTCAGCATCCCACCCGAGAAACTGGTGAAAAAAGCGCTGCGGAAGATGTTCCGTGGTGTGAAAAGTTCTACACCTGGCTTTATCAACTGGCTGGCTACGCCGCTACTCAAACATACTCCCGATTGGCTGGTTTTCCTGGCTATCAAATACGTAGGGAAATACCAGAAATAACCCAATGACTTACGAAGCTCTCATACGCGACTTTGCGGCCGACCATTACGCACCGGTTATCTTGCTATGTGGCGAGGAGAACTACTATATAGACCAGGCTTGTGCCTATGTCGAGGCGCATGCGCTGGACGAGATGGCGCGTGAGTTTGACCAAACGGTGGTTTATGGCAAAGACCTGCCAGGAGCCGATATCGCTCCTGTGGTAAGTCAGGCACGCGGATTCGCTATGATGGGGGGTAGAAAAGTGGTAGTGGTAAAAGAGGCGCAAACGGTTAAGAAATGGGACGCTCTGGCGCTCTATATGGACAATCCACAGCCTACTACCGTACTTGTACTATGCTATAAATACGGCAATGTAGATAAGCGGCTCAGTGTTTGGAAGCAGTTTGAGAAAAAAGGGGGCGTGGTGATGCAGAGCGACAAGATGCGCGACTATCAAGTGCCCGCGTGGATCACCACCTATCTGCAAGCTCATCAATTACAGGCCGACCCCAAAGTGGCTCAACTGTTGGCTGACTATCTGGGCAATGACCTGACCGCTATTGTGGGCGCACTCAATAAACTGGTTGACGGTCGCCCCGAGGGCGTGACAACCATAGACGCAGCCCTGGTGGAGCGCAATATAGGTATTAGCAAAGACTTTAATGTGTTTGAACTGCAAGACGCACTGGTCAAAGGCAATGTGTTTAAGGCCAACCAGATCACGCAGTATTTCGCTACGTCCAAAGACCATCCTATGGTGAAAGAACTGGGTATCTTGTTTACCTTCTTCCAGAACCTGATGCTCTATCATTATCTACCCGATAAATCCGACCGTGCTGTGGCATCGGCACTGGGCATCAATCCGTATTTTGTTAAGGACTATGCTGCGGCTGCCAAACGCTATAATGCTATGAAAGTGTTCCGAATAATCGGCTATTTCCGCGAGACCGATGCACGACTAAAAGGCATCAACAACCCCTCTGCCAAAGACGAGGACTTGTGGAAAGAACTAATCTATAAAATACTGCACTAATGCTAGGAATAATTATTAATCCCAAGGCGGGCAAGAAAGCAATGCGGGCGCAACGCATCTACCTGTGGAAACTATTGCGAAAACGCCACCAGCCTTTTACCTATCGTGTGACCAAATATGCCAACCATGCTTTGGAATTGGCACGTGAACTGGTAGAGAAAGGCTATGACGAGATATTGGTTCTGGGTGGCGACGGTACGCTGAGCGAAGCCATCAACGGTATCATGCGCGCCAATATCACGCCCCAACAACGTCAGAAAATCACCTTTGGCCTTATGCCTCGCGGCACAGGCAACGACTTTGCACGTTTCTTTGGACTGGACAAACGTTTCAAACGTAGTCTGCAACTGTTCTTTGAGGGCAAACGCGAACCTATTGATGTGGGTTGTCTCACTTATTGGCGCAATGGGGTAGAGCATCACCGCTATTTCATCAATTCCGTAGGTTTTGGCATCGACTCGCTGACCAATGTCTATGGTCAGAAACTGAAATACTATATCGGTTCCCACCATGTGAACTACCTGTTTGGCTTGTTTGGCGCCTTGGTGGCACTCAAGTTGGAGAAGATGCACCTGTTTGTAGATGGCAAATCGATGGTGAATAGTAAGATGTTCCATCTTAATATAGCCAATGGTCCCTACAACGGTGGCGGTATCAAGCAGAACGCCGATGCCGATCCGCGTGACGGGTTATTGCATGGTATGTATGTGGAGAAGCCTACTTTGCGTCAGTTGGTGATAGGGATTGGCGACTTGTTTAATGGTAAGCTCTATAAGTTGCCTTTTGTGCATCCGTTCTCGGGCAAGGATTTTGCTATTGAGACGCGTGAATATACCCAGTTTGAAGCCGATGGCATTACGATGGATATCATGGGTCGCTTTGAGGTGCATTGCCTGCATCATGCGCTCTGTATGACTATGCCTCAGTATTGCGAAGAAGGCAAAGAAATACACGATTTTGCCAAATAATACACTTTTTTTGCATTTTTTTGCGTAATTATTTGGTCAATTCAAAAAAAAGCAGTACCTTTGCACCCGCTTTTCTGAAAAAGAACAAGGTGTTGAATCAAAAACCGATGAGAACTTTGTTCGAAATCGGAGAGGAGCAAATGCGAGCCGCCTAATTCGCTTGGCGAATTCTTCTAGGCGAGCCATTTGCGACGACGGGATATAGTTCAGCCCGGTTAGAATGCCTGCTTTGGGAGCAGGAGGTCGTGAGTTCGAATCTCGCTATCCCGACAACAAACGCTGTAAGTGATTGCTTACAGCGTTTGTTTTTTGTTGCCCCTCTTGTTTAGAACCGTAGTCCCATACCTGCATCGATAAACTCAGCTTTCATGATGTGGAGTTTCAGACCCAGTTGCAGGAAGAAATGGTTGGAGCAGTGGTATTTGAGTTGCAGTTTTTGGTAGAACCAGCCGTCTTGCTTGGTGCTGGCATCCATCGGGTTGTAGGAATAAAACACACCGCGGTTCAATCCTTCTTTTGCTTCCTTAAAGGGTTCCATGTTCTTCACGGGGTCGTATAGGTAGATACCCAGGTGGTAACCAAAGGTGAATTTACCCAGCACCATTTCGGGTTGCAGGCTGATACCTA
Source organism: Paludibacteraceae bacterium (assembly GCA_024399785.1). Taxonomy (GTDB): domain Bacteria; phylum Bacteroidota; class Bacteroidia; order Bacteroidales; family Paludibacteraceae; genus Colicola. Next base: position 556 of record JAKSNM010000071.1, on the reverse strand, counting down.
CGCGGAAGCAGTTGCTCACTTTGCTCTCGGGTGTATAGGTCTTGCCGAATTTGGTCCAGGGCTTGGGCGTGGTGTTGTCCACATAGTTCACGGCTGCATAGCCGCCGTCGTAATACACATCTACGCCGCCACCCAGGCGGAAGATGCTGACGGGATTCCAGAACGCTGCCAGGCTAAACGACGCTACGCCGAACCATTGCTGGTCTTTGTAGTAGATGCTGCGGCAGCCTCCAGCTATGCCCACCTCGATATGCCATTTTTTCTTGACGCCGTCGTACAGGTTATGGGGTATCAGGTCCATTGGCTCGTAGAAATGGTGGCCGTATATATTCGCTTCGGGTCGGTAGGTGAGGCCCAATTCGGCATTGAACATGTTATAGCCCGCATTGGGGGTCATGATTGAGCCGTTGCTCAGGTGCTGCCATGCCAGCGCCACGTTAAACGTCCAGCCTTTCTTCATCGGCACATCCAGATAGACCCCTGCGGTCAGCCATGCGTTGGCGATGCTGCCTATCGATACATTGGCTATCTGTTGTGTTTTCTCCTCGCCTGGCAC
>JAKSNM010000070.1 GCA_024399785.1 Paludibacteraceae bacterium | reverse complement strand
GGGTTCTTTGTTTGTGTAGGGTGTACGGCGTAAAAAAGCATTTTTATTTGCATATGTTGTTTTTTTTATGTATCTTTGCATCGTAAAACCTGTTTTTTATGTACAAACACTCTTTTTCCCTGATGCTGTTTTGCCTTGTTTTGTCGGCATGTGTGTCTCGTTCACCTATGCCTCAGGGGGTGCAATATGGCTTTGTGAGCCTTTCTGAGGCCATTCCAGACCTTATTTTGGAGATTAGGTATCATTCGTCCTACAATTTTGTTGGAGCTCGTGTAGATGGCTATGATGAGCCTGTTGCTTTGCTTACCCACCAGGCAGCCGATTCGTTGCGTTTGGTGAGTGAAGACCTGAAAGGGCAGGGCTATCGGTTAAAGGTGTTTGATGCCTATCGTCCTCAATGTGCGGTAGATCATTTTGTTCGTTGGTCCCAGGATATAGCCGATACGGTGATGAAACCTTATTTCTATCCCGATTTGGCCAAAGAACGCCTGTTCCCAGAGGGTTTCATCTGTGAGCATAGCAGTCACACACGTGGCTCTACGGTTGATTTGACGCTTTTTGATGTGGCTACGGGCCGCGAGGTGGATATGGGAGCTGTTTTCGATTGGTTTGGCCCATCGTCCTATCCTTCCTATACGGATTTGTCGGATGCGCAGTTGGCTATGCGTCAGCTCTTGCGTGATGCTATGATGCGCCATGGCTTTTTGCCTTTTGATACCGAGTGGTGGCACTTTACGTTGCGTAACGAGCCGTATCCAGATACGTATTTCACTTTTCCTGTTCGTCTTGACCAGGTGCATGAACCAAATAGATAATAGATATTTTTTTTTTTTACTATTGTTCTTATGAAAAAACTAGTTATTGCAATTGCTTGCGTTTTGCCACTAATGGCAAATGCTGTGGATTATGCCACAATTTTTAGTCAATGTCCACAATTGACAGGTACACAAATGCTTGATGCCGCTTTGGTTGAGAAATCTCTCGACCAATACAAGCAACTCGAGTCCCAAAATGAGGCAGAATATAGTCGTATCAACGCTATGTTGTCTGCTGCTCAATCTGCTCCAAAGCCTCAACAACCAAAAATGTCCGCTTCCCAAAAGCAGGCTACTATGGCTGTAGGCAGAGATATGATGGCTGCCTTGCAAGCAGCGGGTATCACGCCAGATAAGATGGCGCAGATGTCCGAAGAGGAGATTATGGCGGTTGTTATACCACTTATTGCTCAAAAGTCTGGACTGACAACAGAAGAAATGCAAGCTATGGCAGGCATGAGCGACCAGCAATCTGAAGCATATGTTAAGGGTAATAAAGACCGTATGAACCGTATGCAACATTCGGAATGGGCTCAGTATGGTATTCAGGAGTCTGAGGGTCCTTCGGTCAATGATGCTGATTATGACAAAGTACAGCGTATTCAGGAACTGATGGGGCAGATTCAAATCTCTACCAATGCGCTTGATATGATGATGCTGGGAGGGCAATTGAAAGCGTATCAGAGCCAGGAGAGCGAGCAGTATCAACCCTATGAGGATCGCGTGCTTGCTATCGAGCATGAGTTGGCTGTAAAGATTGACCAGATTTCCAATGGTACTGCCATCAAGACTCCTGCTTTTGCCTATGGTTATTTCGACCGTATGAATGCTGTTGCCGATGAGTATAGCCGCGTTTTCACTCCGCAATGGGACCAATTGTTTACGGCCACTCTTGCCCAACTGCATAACGACTTGCAGCAGTACCTGCCGGTGTATATGGAATGTATGAGCCTGTACAACAGCATTACGGATCCATATGTAAAATCTTTGGCTGCTCCGCAAGTGGCCAATCCTGCTGTTTACAATATTCTTATGCAGTATATCAGCCTTCAAATCAAGCGTCTTGAGGGCATACCTTATCATCATTATAATGTCCCTGAAATGATGGGCGGTATGGGTTAATCCCTGGTTGATATACCTCTATAGATTGTGCGAATATGACGAAGATTTTTTTGACAATGTTATCGTCGCTGCTGGTGGCTGTGGGGGCGATGGCGCAGGTGGATCAAATAGTGGGTGATTGGGCAACCGTGGATGACAAAACGGGCAATCAGTATGCTATTGTGCGCATTTACAAGGCGAGTAATAACCTGTATTATGGCAAGATAGCCAAGATGTTGGTTGGCCCTAAGGACTTGACATGTGTGGAGTGTGAGGGGGAGGATAAGAATCGGCCGATGGAAGGGCTGGTGATTATTCGGGGTATGAAGGAGGTGAATGGCGAGTTAAAAGAAGGCAAAGTGCTTGATCCAGAGAGTGGTAAGTTCTATTATGGTAAAATCTATCTGGACAAGGGTAAACTGGTGTTGCGTGGCAGTTTGGATAAACGTGGCATCTTAGGTCGCAATCAAACCTGGATCAAACCTTAAGTAATTTTGCGAGCAAAATTGAAAATGGACTAAGCTATATAGAGGGTGTTAACTAAATTGATAACAGCGGAATATAAGACACACAAATATATTTTATTATGAAAAAGATTACAATTGTACTAGTGTTGGCCATGGTGGCTGTGGGAGCGTGGGGACAAGAGCGGTCTGTATTGGTGGCTTATTTTTCGGCTACGGGTCATACGAGGCAGGCCGCACAGCAATTGGCAGAACAAACGAATGCTTTTTTGTGGGAGATAGAGCCCTTTGAACCGTATACAGAGGCGGATTTAGATTGGCATAATGCGCAGTCACGCAGCAGTCTGGAGATGGCGGATGAGGAGGAGCGGCCTACTATTAAGCAGTGTATGAATATCACTCCCTACCAGGAGATCTATCTTGGTTTCCCTATATGGTGGGGTATATGTCCTAGGATTATACAGTCGTGGTTAGACAACAATGTGTTTATGCTGGAGGGTAAGCCTATCTATCCGTTTGCCACGAGTGGTAGTAGTTCTATTGAGCCTGCTGTGGACTATCTTAAGGCGCATTATCCCACACTAAATTGGCAACAAGGTAGGTTAATGCCTTGAAAAAAAGGACCAAGCTATAGGGAGAGTGGTAACTAATAAATATGTCGTGTTATGACTGAAGATATACAGACAAAATTGGCTCAATGCGAGCAGCAGCAACGTACGCTATGGACTTATCGTCCGCTATCGCAAGAGACGCTACAGTCTCTACGCGATTACTACCGTGTGGGGCTGACTTACACTAGCAATGCGTTAGAGGGTAATAGTTTGACCGAATCGGAAACCAAGGTGGTGATAGAAGATGGTCTTACTATTGAGGGTAAGCCTCTACGCGATGTGTACGAGGCTGTGGGGCATGCTAGGGCATACGACTTTTTGCAGGACCTCAGTCACGATGCACCTTTGACCGAAGAAACTATCTGCACGCTTCATCGCCTTTTCTATCAGCAGATTGACCCAGAGCGCGCAGGAATTTACCGTAAGGTGCCAGTTTTTATTAGTGGCAGTCAGTATGCTGTTGCACCTGTAGCCGAGATTAGTAAACGTATGCATGCATTGGTACAGTGGTACAATAACCACGAAGGCAAGATGCATCCCGTAGAACTGGCCGCCGAACTACATAAGCGTTTTGTCTATATTCACCCGTTCGTGGATGGTAATGGACGTGTGTCGCGTTTGTTGATGAACTTGTCTCTCATGCGTAATGACTACAACATTGCCATCATACCTGCCGTTTGCCGATCGGAATATATCACGGCTTTGGAGCAGGGGCATAAGGATGCTGAAGCATTTGTTGATTTTGTGGCCGACCGCGTTATCATGACCCAACAGGATATTTTGCGCCTCCTCCATGAGACGGAACCTGAACCGAGAAAAGAGGATTTTGCAGAAACTTTGGCTGAGATAATAATTCGCCATCCTGGACTCAATACCCCCACATTGGCCGAGCGCACAGGTCGTAGTCTTCGTACCACTCAACGCTATTTGAGCGATTTAAAGAAAGAGGGTAGAATCCGATTTGAAGGTGTTGCCAAAAAAGGCGGTTACTATGCCAATTGATTTGTTTGGCGGTGTAAAAACGCAGTTTGGCGGTGTAAAATGCCCAGTTTGGCGGTGCAAAATGTAGAGTGTTGTGAGTGAAAAGGGACCAA
>JAKSNM010000007.1 GCA_024399785.1 Paludibacteraceae bacterium | reverse complement strand
CTCATTACCTGAGATTTATGACCGAAAAGGAAGATACCAAAGATGGTGAGTATCTATTTGGATATGAGTTCTATCCCGACACCGAAGGTGAAGATATACAAGAATCAGACCTTTGGGAACAGTATCATGGCAACGGATGGTTTAAGTACAAACTGACTGCCAATAAGAAAGAGACCACCTTGCATGAGATTCTCCTTATGGACAACAAGGGTGCGGATATTCCAAAAACCTATGTTATTCAGTCGCTTACGGCTACCACGCTAAGTTACAAGGATGGCAATCTGCCTTATACATTCACTAAAACAACCAAGCCATGAAACGTGCATTCAAGATAATAGGTATCACCTTGGGGGCTCTATTGGCACTAATCATTGTGGTGGCCTCAGTAGCAGTATGGTGTGTGTTCACTCCAGAAAAACTAACACCTGTAGTTCGTCAAGTGTCGGATAAGTTTATCTCGTGTGAACACGAGGTAGGCGATGTGGACCTCACTTTCTTCTCTACCTTTCCTGAATTTGGCTTACGTATCAACGGTTTATACCTAATCAACCCCATGCAAGGAGCGCAATCAGACACCTTGCTGGCAGCCCCTCGTGTAGTAGCACGAATTCATGCCATGGAGTTCTTGAACAACAAGAATCTCATTGTACGTGAATTGAGTTTGCCTGACGCCAAAGTCAATCTATTTATCAACGAAGCAGGTAAGAACAATTTCTCCGTTTTCATCACCTCACCCGACACCACCGCAGAGGACACATCGGCTTTCTCTTTGCCATTCAATGATATTCAAATAGAAGGGCTGGCATTGACATCACCTTGTTTGAGTTTTGTAGATAAACAGGACAGTATCTATGCCCAACTGTTAGACACTAAGATTAGCGGCGAGGCAGATGGCTGGGATGATGTGCTGGTGAAATTATCCTCCGAATCCGTATCAGCCACCCTGGGCGAAACACAATATGCCGATGGAGTGCAGTTGCGCATCAAACTGCCTGCAGAAGTAGATTTGGAAACGATGCATTTCGTACTGCACAAAGCAGAACTAGCTATCAATGAATTTGAGTTGGGAATAGATGGTATCGTGGATATACAACCCGCTTTGGCTGTTGATGCGCGTATCACAACCAACACATGGGAGATAGAACCCCTTGTGGAACTATTGCCCGCCTCTATTCAAAAGAGTTTGGCTTCGCTATCGTTGAAAGGCGACCTCACCCTAGATGCCCAAGCACAAATGAATATGGACACCAAGCAAAGCCATGTGCATATCAATACGCTCAACGCCAATGCGTGGCATAGCAAGTTGACATGCCACGGCGATGTAGATGATGTGTTAGGCGACATGGCATTGGATGTAGCCTTGAACATGGATGTGGTCCTAACCGATGTAGTACGTTGGTTGCCTGCCAGTATGTCTGCCTTGGGACGTGTATCGGGCGATGCACAGGCAAAGATTAGCCTAGACGACCTAACCAACATGCGTTTGGACAAAGGCAATATCAGTGGTGACTTGACGCTGAAAGATATTGACTTTAAGATGGATAGTATAGTGGCTAAGTTACCACATAATCAACTGAATTTTCATATACCCAATCCTGCTCCATCGCACCAAACCACCTCTTGGCTCATGGCAGATTTGGATATACAAAACCTGGATTTCCAAATGGCAGGTACACTAGCATCTACATTGGACAAGAGTACATTGCATTTGGAATCGGGCAATATACTAAGCAACAATCCCGTGTTGTATGCTACGGTAGGACTAAAATCGCAAGGGGCATTGACTGCCACGATGGATAGTCTAGACGCCACTATTCAAGCCCCCCATTTAACAGCCTATGCCGAGTATGACACCAAAGATACGACCCAAATACCCGTATTGAATGCAACATTGGACTTTGATGATTTACAAGGCAACTATACCGATATAATAGCACATTTACGTCAATCATCGTTGCAAGCGAGCATCAAAGGTGGTCGTCGTTCGAAAAGCATACCTGTACTCACGGCTCAAATCAAGACAAAAGCCTTGGATGCCAGTAAGGGAGAGGATATGCGAGCTAAAACAGGCACCCTATCCCTGTCGGCGAAAGCACGATACAACAGCAAAGCCGACAATATACTGCTGCAATGGAATCCCAAACTGGATGTAGATTTGAAAGAAGGTGAAGTCAAACTAGCCTCGCTGGAGCCACTGGTGGAGATACCACAAATCAAGTTTGCTTATAGCAACCGCGATTTCACCATTGATACCAGTCGAATTATCCTGGGTAATAGTGATTTCAGCTTGAGTGGCGAAATTCAGCACATTGGCAAATGGTTACAGCACAAAGACACCCTGGTGGGCGTACTGAACTTTACTTCAATGCGCACCGATGTGAATCAGTTTATGGAGTGGTTCTCCGCAGACAAAGGATCGGAGGAAGAAGAAGCCGATATAGTAGCCGAGAGCGAACCAATTGCTAGTACAGAAGGAGAAGAAGCAAAGCCTTTCTTAGTGCCTACCGATGTTGATCTAACACTCAACACACACATAGACAATACGGTTATTTTCAACCAAGAAGCACGTAACCTTGGTGGTCGAATCTATATTAAAAATGGTTTATTGGTGCTGGAGGAAGTCGGTTTTGTATGTCGTGCTGCCAAGTTGCAACTAACAGCTATGTACCGTACTCCACGACGCAATCACCTGTATCTAGGTTTTGACTACCACATGCTGGATGTGGATATACAGGAGTTGGTTAACATGATACCAGATTTGACCACGATGGTGCCTATGCTGGATGCGTTTAGAGGCGATGCTGAATTCCACATTGCCGCAGAGACCTATCTCAAATCCAACTACGAACCCAAACGTTCTACCTTGCGCGGTGCCTGCTCAATCTACGGAAAAGACTTAGTGGTATTGGACAACGAGACTTTCTCAAAGATAAGCAAACTGCTAATGTTTAACAAAAAGACAGAGAACCGTGTAGATTCGATCTCGGCAGAGATGACTTTATATAAGAACCAAGTGGAGGTTTTCCCATTCTGTGTGTCAATAGACAACTACATGGCTGCATTGGGAGGACGGCATAATCTAGACATGTCGTTTGATTACCATGTTAATTTGCTGAAGCCTCTCTATTTGGGAGTGGATGTGAGTGGTACGTTTGATGACCTGGATATCAAACTTGCGCCTTGTCGTTATGCCCAAGATTTTCACCCTCTCTTTCATGGCAAAGTGAACACCCAATCGGCAGAACTGCGATCTGTTATTCGTGAGTCTATGCGCAAAAATGTAAAAATACAATAATATGAAAAAAATGTTTATGCTGGGCCTAGCAGCCCTATCCCTTATGGCTTGTCACAAAAAAAATCCTTTTTTAGTTGAGCAGAACACTCCTTATGGTGTACCTGCTTTTGATCAGATTAAGTTAAGCGACTACGAACCTGCGTTTGAGGAAGGTATTAAACAGTATCAACAAGAGGTAGATGCTATTATCAACAATCCCGAAGCTCCTAGTTTCGACAACACGATAGCTGCCTTAGATCGTTGTGGGGAATTGTTGGATTTGGTACAAGGTGTGTTCTTTAATGTACTCGAAGCCGATGGAAACGAGGAAATGGACGAGATAGCCAATCGTGTAGCACCCAAATTGAGCGAATTGAGCGATGGGGTGTATATGAACGATGCTTTGTTTGCTCGCGTAAAAGCCGTATATGAGCAAAAAGGAACACTGGGTTTGAATGCAGAGCAAATGCGTTTGTTGGAAGAAACGTACAAGGCCTTTGTCAACAATGGTGCCAACCTAGATGCTGATAAAAAAGAGCGTTTGAAACAGATTAACCAAGAATTGGCTATACTGTCTCTCAAATTCGGACAGAATGTGGTAGCTGAGACCAATGCAGAAGAGGCACAGGTGCTTATCACCGATGAAGCTGAATTGATTGGCCTGCCCGAAAGCGCCAAAGCCGCAGCCAAAGAAGAAGCAGAAGCGGCAGGCAAACAAGGCTATTTATTCTCGCCCAAGCGCACCAGTTTCACTCCTGTGCTGCAATACTGTCAAAATCGTGAATTACGCCGCCAACTGTTGATGGCCTACACCACGCGTGGCAACCACGACAACGAGAATGATAACAAGAGCGTGATTAACCAAACAATGCGCCTACGTGTAGAGAAAGCCCAACTATTTGGGTTTGCATGTCCTGCCGACTATATCCTGCAAGACTGCATGGCTAAGGATAGCAAGACCGTGGATGCTTTCCTACAATCTGTGTGGGAGCCTAGTCTAAACGCTGCGAAAAAAGAAGCAGCTGCTTTGCAAGAGTTATTAGACAAGGACCTGCCAGGCGAGAAGTTGATGCCTTGGGACTGGTGGTATTACTCCGAAAAACTACGCCAAGAAAAATATGCTCTGAACGAAGAGGAGTTAAAACCCTATTTTGAATTGAGCAACGTACGTAAAGGCGTTTTCACTTTGGCACACAACCTATACGGACTGAACTTCGAAAAACTAGAAAACATGCCTGTCTATAATCCCGATGTAGAGGTATTTAAGGTGACCGATAGTGATAGTGCATTGGTGGGTATTCTTTATACGGACTACTTCCCCCGTGCAGGCAAACGCCCAGGGGCTTGGATGAACGATATATGTCACCAATATGTAGATGCTGATGGCGTAGATCATCGTCCAGTAATCATCAATGTGGGCAATTTCAACAAGCCTACAGCAGGCAATCCTTCACTACTATCTATGGATGATGTAGAGACTTTGTTCCATGAGTTTGGTCACGCCCTGCATGGTTTGATGAGCAAAGCTACCTATAAATCATTGGCAGGCACCAACACCCCTCGTGATTTTGTGGAGTTGCCCTCGCAATTTATGGAGAACTACTGCTACGAACCCGAGATTTTGGCAACCTATGCTTTCCACTATCAAACAGGGGAAGTGATGCCCGATAGTTTGGTACAAAAAATCAACGCTGCCAAGAAGTTTAACCAAGGCTTTGTAGAAACCGAATTGCTGTCTGCCTCTATTTTGGACATGGATTATCACGAGATTACCACCATGGATAGTATAGACGTGAACGCTTTTGAGGCCGAGTCGCTCAAGAAGATGAATATGATAGACGAGATTATTGTGCGCTATCGTTCCACTTTCTACAACCACATCTTCACCACGGGTTACGAGGCTGGTTATTACTCCTACACATGGGCTGCTGTGTTAGATGCTGATGCGTTTGAGGCTTTCCGTGAGACAGGCAATATATGCAATCCCGAGATTGCTAAACGCTTCCGTCACTTGCTGGAACAAGGAGGCACCAGAGACGCCGCCGAACTCTATCGTGAGTTCCGTGGCAAAGAAGCCAATCCAGAATACCTATTGCGTAGAAAAGGCTTTATCGAATAGTACATGGCAGAGTGGTTTCACACCTATATACTAGTATGGCAATTGCCAGTAGCGCTAGCAATAGCGTTGCTGGCAATTGTGCCTATTCGCAATGCGTATCGTAAAGTACGTATCGGAGATTTGGATATGCTAGATCACGGCGCCGTAGAGCAAGCGTTTATGGCATCGTTGTGGGTGGGTATCGCTGCTTTGATTTATCCCTATTGCATCGCACTAATCCTGGGCGTTTGGATTAGTTTTTTTCATCGACATCTCATGACCCTGCGTGCCTGGTTGGCATCGCTATTGGCTATAAGTATGTGCGCCGTGTGGTACGGCATTATTGTTTATTTCCAAAACTGATTAAAATGGGCTACGGGACCAAAACCGTGACCTATTTGATATTCTGCTCCCGCTTGTATAGCCTGCTCAATATAGTGTTTGGCTTCACGAGTGGCATCGGGCAGTGCTAGTCCTTTGGCTAAAAAAGAAGCCAAGGCCGAGGACATGGTACACCCTGTTCCATGTGTGTTGCGAGTGCATAAACGTTTAGACGGATAGGTATATATCTGTTGTGAGGGATAGTCATAGAGTATATCCACGAGGTTCTCCTCGCTTAGATGGCCTGCTTTGAGTAGCACCGACACATGCAGGCGTTGTGCTAGTTGCGCTGCTGCCTCGGACATAGCCTCTTGATTGGGGATAGAGTTGCCCAACAAGATTTCTGCCTCAGGCAGATTGGGTGTGATAACCGTAGCCAATGGTATCAGCATCTGTTTGAGTGCTTCTATGGCACTCTCTTCTATTAAGCGATGCCCAGACGTAGAAACCATGACAGGATCAAGCACCACATGGGGTATTGCATAGTGTTGTAATAGTTCTGCCACTTTTTGCACCACTTCTTGCGAGTGTAACATACCTATCTTAATTGCATCCGCACCTATATCGTCTAGCACCGCACGTATCTGTCCCTCAATCGTAGGAATTGAAACGGCCTCTACGGATTGCACACCCAGCGTATTCTGCACCGTGATAGCCGTAATCGCTGAGGCCGCATAGCAACCGCAGGCAGAAATTGTTTTGATATCGGCTTGTATGCCTGCTCCACCACCACTATCACTTCCCGCGATGGTTAAGACTCGATAATATGATTTGTTTGAGTTCATATGCAACTTGTTGGGGATTAGAATTTGCCATGATATCAGATACAACTGCCACACCTTCTAGGCCACATTGCATGGCCTGTGCTACTGTTTTTCGATTTATACCTCCAATACCAATCACTGGCTTTACACTACGCTCTACTACCGCTATACTACCGCAAAGACCAAGGGGAGTAGCTATGTCCGATTTGGTGGCAGTAGGGAACACAGGAGAGACCGCCACATAGTCCACAGGCAGGGTGTTGGCTTGTTCAATTTCACACAGATGCTCGATACTGAGGCCAATGATAGCCTCTGGTCCTAATAGTCTGCGTGCATCTATCGGCGACATATCTGACTGCCCCAGATGCACACCATCGGCCTGAGCCGCAAGTGCGACATCGACTCTATCGTTGATAATCAAGGGAACATGATAGGGAGCCAATACCTCTTTTAATTTACGCGCACGCGCGACAAAAGCACCCGTAGGCAGGTTTTTCTCACGGAGTTGCACGATAGTGCATCCGCCTAACACAGCCTGTTCTACAATCTGTTCTATCGGACGAGTTCCAGCAAGTGTGCTATCGGTAACTAAATATAAAGATAAGTCAAGCATGGTGTGATAAACAATCTACAAAATTTACACGATAGGAACCTAAACCTTTGTCCGTCTGAGCCTCTTGCCCTGCTTTTTTCATGAGCATCATAGCTTCCACACAGGCGTCGAAAGCATCTTTATTTGTGGCGAGTTTAGCAGCTATGATAGCCCCTGCAGCACATCCCATAGCAGTGACTTGTGTTTGCATAGGTGATCCCCCTGAAACATAGGTATCTCTACTGCCATATTGGATGTAGTCTTTTTCTCCTGTGGTAACAGCTACGAAATCAGGCATAGGATAATAGGGCATCAGCGCCTGCATCTCTGCTAAATTACCTTTCACTACAAGTGGGTGACATGTATCTATAATTTTTCGTGCAGCCTGCATACGATAGTCGGTAGCTTGCACCCCTACGGGATCGAGAACAACGGGTTTAGCTAATTCGTGCATCGCACGACCTGCCACCAGGGCCGATTCTATTAACACATCGTCCAATGTGCCAATATTAATAAGTAGCGCATCGGATATTTGAGCAATTTGCTCCATTTCGTTGAGTGCGAAAGACATCAAGGGACGAGCCCCAATAGCCAACAAAGAATTTGCGGTGAGATCCATCGCCACATGATTAGTAATACAATGTATGATAGGTTGTTTCATAATTCTTCCTTAACAGCATAACCTGTTCAGGTTCAAAGGGTTTAATCTCAGCCCACAACAAGGCACCCCTGAATCTACATTTACTGAATAGGCAACTTATAAGCAAAGCTCACATACCAGCTCCACTCCCACATGTGTTGATCATCTATTTGGCAGTTGCGCACCTGATTATTCAGTCCAAAATCGTAGCCAGCCTGCAAACGGAAGCAGTCCCATTCAAGGCCGCCACCTACTCCTAGTTGAATATTCACAGGATAGAGTTCGGTCTTAAATCGATCGTATTTATCCAAATGCAATCCCAGTTCATCACGATAGAACTGTGTAGCTTTAGGAGGCAGTTGATTGTCAATATTATCTATTTCTGCTAGCCCAATCATAAGTTGTGGTCCGCCATAAAAAAAGAGGTTGAGTTGTTTCCACAACTTAATATTGTAGTACACCCGCATGGGGATAGCCAGCCAATGTTCGGTAACACGATGTATCACCGAGTCGGACATGGCATACGACTCTTCTTCGTTTACCACACCAAATTTTTGAGGTGATGTACCATAAGCCAATGTGTAAAGCACTCCTGTTTGCACACTAAGACGATGTGGCAGCATAAAATCGAAGGTGACACCTACGCGCCCACCGTGCAAGTACATGCGCGAGATATTATTTTTGGAATGTTGCCAATGTTGTACATAGCCTCCCTCCAAACGATATTCCATACTAAAATGATAGGATACCTCCTTATCGGTATTGGGGTCGAAAAAGCTTTGGTCATTGGTTTGCAAATCTGGCATAGTTATCTGCGCCCAAACAGGACTCAGCAGCACAGAGGCAAAAGCAAGGAAAAGAATCTTTTTCATACAGATAATGCAATAAATAGTATGCAAAATTACACTTTTTTTCTTATATATGCAAAAAAAATGCATTTTTTCTCGTAAAAATTTGGTCATTTCAAAAAAAAGCAGTAATTTTGCACGCTTTTTAAGCCGATTGGCGGGTTCGTATATCGGTTAGTACGTCAGATTTTCATTCTAAAAAGAGGAGTTCGACTCTCCTACCCGCTACAAAATACCGACCTTCCTCAAAGGTAATTAAAGTTTAAATCAACTAAAAACGAAGTAAGATGGCAAATCACAAATCATCTTTGAAAAGAATCCGTCAAACTGCTGCTCGTAAGGCACACAATCATTATTACGCAAAAACTGCTCGTAATGCTGTTCGCGACTTGCGCGCTACTACTGAGAAGGCTGCCGCTGCTGCAATGCTACCCAAAGTAGCCTCTATGTTGGACAAATTGGCTAAACGTCACATTATCCACAAGAACAAAGCGGCTAACCTAAAATCTAGTTTGGCTATTTACATCAATAAGCTGGCTTAAATAAACCTACTTATATGAACAAGGGGCTGCCGAATGGTAGCCCCTTTTAAGTCAAAAAATCGCAAATCTAAAATCATAAATCATATATACTTATGGCATTACCTATTATGACAGCCGATGAGGCTGCAAAACTAGTTTTCAACGGTGCAATATGCGGCATGGGAGGTTTCACCCCCGCAGGTGCGCCTAAAGATGTGCCTACTGCTATTGCCCAAAAAGCTGAAGCATTACATGCAGAAGGCAAAGAGTTCAAAATTGGTGTTTATACAGGTGCTTCCACTGGCGATAGCTGCGATGGTGCCTTAGCACGTGCTCACGCAATCCAATTCCGTACCCCCTACCAAGGCAATAAAGACTTGCGCACGGAACTTAACGCGCAAGGTGCACATTATTTCGACATGCACCTCAGTGAGTTGGCGCAAGATATCCGTTATGGTTTCTTACCCAAACCCGATTTTGCTATCATCGAAGCGTGCGACATCGTAGAAAAAGGGGATATGGTAGAAATCGTTCCTACCGCTGGTGTGGGCAATATGCTCACTTATTGTGAGTTGGCAGACAAGATCATTGTTGAGTGGAACGCTGCTATGCCTAAGACTATGCGTGGTATGCACGACCTCTACGAGCCTGCTGATCCTCCTCAACGCCGCGAAATACCTGTTTATAAGCCCTCTGACCGTATTGGTGCCGATTGCATTACCGTCAAAGCCTCTAAACTAGTGGCTGTGGTACACACCAATCGTCCTAATGAAGTGGGTAAATTCACCCCACTGGACGAGACGACTCAGAAGATTGGTAACAACGTAGCCGCTTTCCTCGAAGCCGAGATGAAAGCTGGACGTATTCCCGCTTCTTTCTTGCCCATTCAATCGGGTGTAGGTAATGTGGCCAATGCCGTCTTGGGTGCGTTGGGTGAGAATAAACACATCCCTGCTTTTGAAATGTACACCGAGGTCATTCAAGACAGCGTGGTAGGTTTGATGAAAGAAGGACGTATCAAGTTCGCCAGCGGTTGCTCCCTCACTATTGGTGCAGATAAATTGCAGGACATTATCGACCACATGGATTTCTTCAAAGATAAGATTGTGCTTCGTCCACAGGAGATTAGCAACAACCCCGAATTGGCACGCCGAATGGGTCTGATTACTATCAACACCGCCCTAGAAGCCGATATATTTGGTAATATCAACTCAACCCATGTTTGCGGCACCAAGATGATGAATGGTATAGGTGGTAGCGGTGATTTCACCCGTAATGCCTATATCTCCATCTACACCACTCCATCTACAGCCAAAGGCGGTTGTATCTCTGCTTTCTTGCCTATGGTAAGTCACGTAGATCATAGCGAACATAGTGTGAAGATTATCATCACTGAGCACGGTATAGCCGACCTGCGTGGCAAGAGTCCTATCCAACGTGCACACGAGATTATCAACAACTGCGTAGATCCTCAATATCGCGATTTGTTGAACGAATATCTAGAGATGTCCAAGACTGCACATACTCCTCAAACCCTGTCTTGCGCTTTGGCTATGCACGAAGAGTTTCTCAAGAGCGGAGATATGCGCAACACGAAGTGGGAGAACTATAAGCGTTAAGTAGCTATCTTGCATGAACGAAAAACAACGATTCATACTCTTGTTGTTTTGTCTACTACTAGTTCTGATAGTAGTAGCGTTTATCAACGGGGATAAACTCTGGAATCGTTTGGAGTATGCCGTTGCGCCCTATGTGCAGTATGACAAAGAAGCTTTTTGTCAAGCCACCAATTCAGGCAGTGCTGATGCAAAAGCCATTCATAATCTGCATATTTCATGGGAAAGAGGTGACGTTGTTATTCGATATGCCCCACAAGAGCGTATTACGTGGACAGAGACCTTTGTGGAAGGCGAACCCACCCAATATAATACACAATATTATTGGATGAATAGCCACACTGTGTACATTGAATTTCGTAATCAGGAATATTACACCGTCGAACAACAAGCACGGCAACAAATTCGCAAGAACTTGTTAGTAAAGATACCACAAGGCCAAGTACTGGATGAAATTGTTGTTCACAATGAGTCCGGAAACGTGAGTTGCGTAGTACAAGCCAAGCAAAAAGACATACGTTAGCGCAAACTGGTTAGCCCTTGAATCTTTTTATTGAGGATTTGCTCATGCAGCAAGTCCTCAATTTTTATATGCATTCGGTAGTTCCAAACATGACGAGGATTGCTTGGTACATTGATGCGTTCGCCTTGTGCATCAGGAAGGCGAACCTTGTCATCTATCGCCAGCCAATCCTGCAAAGGCAATATAGACCACATCGCAGGCGAAGCCATGTGTTGTTGGATAATCTGTTGCGCCAGTTCAGGCGTGAGATGTTCTGGTGCCTCACCCGTTTGCCCCAGTTGCTCATTATAGAACCGTTGTGTAGTGGCATGATCCTCTTCCCACCACGCGCGCAAGGGGTTCATATCGTGCGTACCCGTAGTGCACACACTGAGATAAGGAGCATTGGCAGGATTGGCAAATTGCACAGAAGAATCTTTAGGCATACGTTGAATCTCCAAACTCAATATTTGTAATTCCTGCATCACCTGTGGCACACACTCAGGCATCATGCCCAGGTCTTCACCACAACATAACATATCGGTAGCCGCCACCAGCGTGGGCAGTTTACGCATCGCACTTTGCCGCCAAAAATCAGTATGACGATGGTAAAAATAATCGTTGTAAATAGCCGATATCACCTGACGCTGATCCTCGTACAGTTCATTGAAGGTATAACTTTGATATATCGAAATACGTGGGTGCACCAATTGTTCATTGTGCTGATCGCGCACAAACAGCACCTCACAGTGCAGGCTCAATAGGGCATTCAGTAGATGCTGACGTTGTTTCTCTGGCAGATGCCTACCCTCACCCTTGTCAAAATAGTCTTGTACTTTGACCTGAGTATCAAATTCTGGGCGGAAATAGTACACATACCCATCATTGGTTAGTAGGAAATGTTCTTTTGCGTAATCTAAATCATCCCCGAATACCTCACCTAAGAAATTCGATCGGATATACGGCAACAGCATACGTCCCTCATCTAGTTTCACTCCCATATTCCATAGGTCTTGCAGGGTATAAGGCAGGGCAGGGTAAAAATGACCGCATAGTCCCCAAACATCGGTTTTTCGCATTTGCCAAATGCGAAACATGCCTAGAATATGATCAATACGATACGCATCAAAATAGTCTGCCATTTTTTGGAAACGGCTTCTCCACCAAGCGTAGTTATCTTGCGCCATCATCTCCCAATTGTAGGTAGGAAAACCCCAGTTTTGTCCTCGTTTGTCAAATTCATCAGGCGGCGCTCCCGCGCTGGCATTCAAATAAAAGAGTGAAGGATATTCGTAAGTCTCTACGCTATCGGGATTGACTCCGATTGGTATATCTCCCTTGATGGCAACCCCCTTATTATGCACATATGCCACTGCCTCAGACAACTGCTTATCTGCGTGATACTGCAAGAAATAATAAAATTTCTTCGTCAGTTTATCGCGTTTGGCCATAAAGGCGGCATAGGGTTCTAGCCAAGGTTGGTTTTTGGAGAAGAAAGTTTGGTAGTCTTGCGTTAGAAACAGGCTGCCTTTATCTGCACGAAACAAGGCCTTGAAATACTTCATTTTCTCGTCATAAACCTGTTGATAATCCACCTTGGGTTGTGCATTAAACTGCTGCTGTGTCGTTTTATATCGTTTCAGTTGAGTTGGCGTAAGCGTGCCTATCTGTAAGATATTAATATATATAGGGTGTAGGGCAAATACGCTAACAGGGCTATATGGATAACTATCGCGATTGGTGTGTGTAATCGTTGTATCGTTTATTGGCAAGGTTTGTATCATCTGCATGCCTGTGCATGCAGCCCAATCAGCCAATAACTTCAAATCTTGGTACTCACCTATACCAAAATCGTTCTCTGTACGAAGACTAAATATAGGCACTGCTACTCCTGCTCCACGCCAACCTGGTTGTTGCAATATATTCAAAAATTGCTTGGTCATCGTTGATGTATTGAATGAATTATTTTTTGTATACTTGCCCCTATAACGGGTATCAGTGTATTGATAAACCATATCAAGCTGACTGCCACCATGATGGCCACCACATTGGGAGTGTATTGCCCAAATATCCACACTGCCCAACCTCCTTTTAGTGCCACATCCGCAGCTGGCAAGGCAGGCATAATGCTTACTACCACATAGTACAACGCTATACTGGCTATACCTTGTCCCAACGGCATTGATATCCCAACTGCCAGCAGCACAGCCCACAATTGGATGCCCCACACGATATACCTCAACAGCGTATATCCCCCTACAGCAAACCATTTATGCCAATCTCTTATCCATTGATGCCATCGAGACGACAACTCCTCTTTGCTGATATTTAAGCCCGATGCCACCAATCTGGCGGGTATATCTCCTGTGCGGTAGGGTGTGACAAATCCTGCTAGCATTCCCAACATCACCTGCGACCAACTCTCACCTATTGATATTGTTTTCCAACCACGTAATACATAGCGCCAACGGGCAGCTTCTACGAATAGTTGCACAGGCACCAACCCTATCGCGATGCCTATCCACACATAGACTCTAACAGATTGATTGCACAAATAAATAGATATACTAGCGTAGTCTTGATACGTTACCAAACGATAGGTCATATAGGCCACCGCCGCTATAGCCAGCAGCCACTCCAATAGATGTATATACGTTTGATAACTCCTTTTCATTGCTAAAAAAAGCAACCGCATAACGATTGCTTTTATCTATTAACCCAAGTATGTTTTCAGCACACTACTCTTGCTAGACGTTTTGAGTTTACGTATAGCTTTTTCTTTGATTTGGCGCACGCGCTCTCGGGTGAGGTGTAGGTCGTCACCTATCTCCTCTAGCGTCTTTTCTGGTACGCCTATACCAAAGAACTTACGCAATATATCTGCCTCACGTTGGGTAAGGGCTTTTAGCGCACGGTCTATCTCTTTGGATAGCGACTCGTTGATCAACCCACGATCGGCATTAGGGCTATCCTCGTTTGGCATCACGTCTATCAGGCAGTTATCCTCGCCCTCCACAAATGGAGCATCTACGGATACATGACGGCCAGACATTTTTAAGGTATCGGCTATCTTATCCACAGGCATATCCAACACCTCTGCCAACTCTTCCGCAGATGGTTTGCGCTCATATTCTTGCTCAAAACGCTGATATGCTTTATTGATTTTATTCAACGAACCCACTTGGTTTAGGGGCAGACGCACTATACGCGATTGCTCTGCCAAAGCTTGCAGAATAGATTGACGGATCCACCACACGGCATAGGAAATAAACTTAAAGCCACGTGTCTCATCAAATTTCTCAGCTGCTTTGATTAGGCCCAAATTGCCCTCGTTTATCAAGTCTGGCAAACTCAAACCTTGATTTTGATATTGTTTAGCAACCGAAACCACAAAACGCAGATTGGCTCTGGTCAAACGCTCCAATGCAGCGCGATCGCCTTGACGAATACGTCCAGCCAATTCCACTTCATCTTCTACCGTTACCATGTCCTCGCGGCCTATCTCCTGCAGATACTTATCCAAAGAAGCCGATTCACGATTGGTAATTGATTTGGTAATTTTTAATTGTCTCATACTACTTTTTCGATTTATGTGATCCGGTCGGGATTCGAACCCGAGACCCACAGCTTAGAAGGCTGTTGCTCTATCCAACTGAGCTACCAGACCCAGCCAAAAGGCGTGCAAAATCGCACACCTCGGCAAAATAGGGCGCAAAGATACACTTTTTTTAGGACTTATGCAAATTTTTTGCTATTTTTTTGCACACCCTACGTGTTATTTTTTAAATCAATGCATCAAGCACCTTTTGCAAATCAGCCTTGCGCGCTGCTCCAACATGGCGATCTACCAACTCACCATTCTTGAACAATAGCAAAGTAGGAATATTCATTATCCCATACTGTTCGCACATATCTGGATTCTCATCCACATTGATTTTGCCCACACGAACTCGGCCTTCGTATTCCTGAGCCAATTCGTCAATAATAGGCAACATCATCTTGCAAGGGCCACACCATGGTGCCCAACAATCTACCACTAGGGGAGAGCCTTGTGCTACCAACTCTTGAATGGTAGCGTCTGTAATTTCTACTGTCATAATGTTTGTATTTTAATATTTTTATTTTCCGGATGTACCATCATTTGATCCATAATCGTATCTTCCAAATTGGCCTGCACAGCGCGCTTTACAGGACGGGCACCATTTTTTGGATCAAAAGCCCGTTCCAGCAGTTGTGCCTTTGCTTTGGCCGATAGCGACAATCGGTATCCCTGTTCGAGCAAGCGTTGTTTGAGCTGAACTATCTCCAAATCCAAGATACGTGCTATTGATTGTTTGCTTAGTGGCGCAAAATGGATGATGTCGTCGATTCTATTCACGAACTCAGGAGGGAAAGTCTTGCGCAGCGCTTTCTGCATGGTCTGCTCTGCTACTGCTGGGGTCACATCGCTTGCCTCAAAACCTGTACCAGCGCCAAAATCATTCAATTGACGCGTGCCCACATTGGAGGTAAGGATAATAATTGTATTACGGAAATCGACCGTTCTGCCTTGACGATCTGTCATTCGTCCTTCGTCCAAAACTTGCAACAGGATATTAAATATATCAGGATGCGCTTTTTCGATTTCGTCAAACAAGATGATGGAATAAGGATGACGCAACACCGCTTCGGTCAATTTACCACCTTCCTCGTGTGCAATATATCCCGGAGGCGCACCTACCAGCAGCGACACCGTATGCTTTTCCATGTACTCACTCATATCAAAGCGTATCAACGCATCTTTTTTACCAAATAGTTCTTCCGCCAGGCATTGCGCCAGATAGGTTTTTCCTACACCTGTCGAACCTAAGAAAAAGAACGTTCCTAGAGGTTTGCGTGGGTCATTCAGCCCCAGGCGAGAACGACGTATTGCCCGCACTATCTTATCTATAGCCTGATCCTGACCCAGCACCCTATTGCGCAACACCGTAGGCAATTCTAATAATTGATCACTCTCTTTTTTTGCCATCCGTTCTACAGGCACACCCGACATAATGCTCACCACGTTGGCTATATCCTCGCCTGTGATTGTTTTGGCAGCGGTACGTGCACCTGCTTCATCTAGTGCATCTATGGCTTTGTCGGGCAACGCTCTATCCGATAAATAACGCTCGGTCAAGTGAACACAAGCCTCCAACGCATCGTCAGTATATTCTTTCCCGTGGAATAAACTATAACGTTCACGTAAACCATGTAGGATAGCCAAGGTCTCTTTTTCGGTAGCAGGAGCTACCATTATTCTTTGAAAACGACGGTCTAAAGCGGCATCTTTTTCTATTGAGTGGCGGTATTCGGCTATCGTAGTGGCGCCTATACACTGCACCTCCCCACGGGCCAAAGCTGGCTTCAATATATTGGCTGCGTCTAGTGAACCCGAGGCATTGCCTGCACCCATTATGGTGTGTATCTCGTCAATGAATAGGATGATTTCGTGATGCTCGTCCAATTCATAGATAATATCTTTCATTCGCTCCTCAAACTGACCGCGATAAGTCGTGCCTGCCACTATAGATGCTACATCTAGGGCAATGATACGACGATTGCGCAGTTTTTTCGAGCGCGCAGTTATCCACTTTTGTGCCAGTCCCTCTACAATAGCGGTCTTGCCTACCCCCGCCTCTCCTATCAAGATAGGATTGTTTTTCTTGCGACGCATCAAAATCTGCTCCAATCGCTCTATTTCGTGCTTACGGCCTATCACGGGGTCCAGCGCTCCATCTTTGGCCATTTGGGTGAGGTCACGGCCAAAATGGTCTAAGGCAGGTGTATCAGATTCGTCCTCTGGCGGCAGATCCGTTGGATCGTTGGGTTCTTCGGGAACAGGCATGTCATTCGATTTCGTTGCACGCGAATTGAGCAGGAAAATACCCGCCCCTGCAATGTGTGAAAATAAACTATTCGCCATCCGCTCTGCCTCTTTGGCCAACTCTCTTTCCTCGTTTTCATCAGGACTAATCTGTGGCTGTTTTTTGTTGCTATTCACCGTAGCTGGATGAGGATATTTGTCTTCCAACACATCGTAAGTCACTTGGTATTCTGTGCGCAGCACTGTAGCGGCATAATTGGCACGTTCGTGTACAATAGCTAGTAGCACATGCAATGTGCCACACATAGGAGATTGGTATAGCGTTTGTTCGCTGGTGGCTATTCTGAGTATGGTATTCACCACCTCGGACATAGGGGGCATTTGTTGGGGATTGGGCGTCAACATCTGGCTGTTAATATATCCCAACAAACGTTCTTTGAGTTTATCTATATCTACTTGACATGCACACAACGCCTCGTAGGCCTTACAAGCTGGCATACGGCACACACCCAACAGCAAATGCTCAGGCATCAACGCTGCATTTTGAGCGCGATACGCTTCTTCTCCTGCATATTGCAATAGTTTATGGAAATGTTGTGAAAAATCAATCATGGTTATTCTTATTTATAAAAGTGAAATGCTAAACCTGCTCTAAACACATCAGGATTGGTGGGGTAACCTGGCATCGAGAAATAATAGCGCGACATCCATGTTGTGTTCAGGTGCTCATACTGGGCAAAAAAGCGCAGGTGAAGCAACCGTACGTAAAAATTGGCATATACATTGACCGACGGATAATTACCCACTTTCTGCTCGTTTTGTACACAAAACTGCGCCAAAGCAGGATTCCACACGGGGGCATAGTAAGCCGTGTTATACCGCATATCGACTCCTATCTGTGCATCCAATGCCTTAAACCACGTGCCGTGGTAATACCAGTTGGCATAGAGTGCCACCGTAGGTAGAGAGATACGTGGGTCGGACGAGTATTGATAGATCACATGGTTATCCAGGTTAAACCACGGGGTAGTCACATCTAGTTCTACATCGCAGCTAAACACCGATACCGAGCCCTCTTTCATCTGCTCTGGGTGCTGCGAGGCCACATCCCAATAGATCAACTTGGATATATTCTCATAATCTACCTTCAAACTAGGTTTTACCCATTGTGTGGGATAAGCTATTTGACCTCCGATATGCAGTTTATAGGTTTTGTCCAGTTGCATCTGTTGGGCGGTGCTATCGTTATAGCCCCAGCGGTAGTGGTTACTATTGTAGTGCAGTAGATAATAGTTCGGCACCTCATTGCCAAACTTGGCCTCGGCGCTGATAGTCATCGTGTCTTTGCCTAACTTAAACACACCGTCTAAATGACCGTATATATCAAACTGACCCAGTTTCCAACCTAGCAAACACACTTCTCCACCAAAACCATAATAGACATACTTACCGTTTTTCTTATACATCTCCCCACCTACCGACACATTATTGGTCCAGTGATACCCATATTGCAGCGAATCAGTAGCATCTGCTTCCAAAAAGCGTTGTGCTTCGTCCGAGGCAAATACGGTGACACCAAACTTGAGTTTGCGATTAAACTCCTCCTCAAACGTGGCAGATAGTGTGTTGCGTATCGTTAGCGTAGCAGATGAGTCATTGGTAGCCAGCACACTACGATAGGTCGTGGGGTACATCATTGTAGGGGTATGCTCTATATAACGGCGCACCTGTTCGTTGGTTTCAAACACATGACGAAAAGTCATCACTGGCACATAAATGGTCTTCACCGAATCTAGTTCTACCCACTTGCCTTGTTCGTTTCGTTCGCGGTAATGCACTTTCTGCTCCCGCTCCACGCAAATGCTGTAATAATGATTCAAATACCCCGCCAAATACCTATACCCAGCCATCGCCTCCAGGTTGGTGGCTATATCCTCGGTTTTCAACTCATTGTCGTTGATTTGACTAGGGTCGGCCAAACCGCCGTTTTCAAACGAACTCAAACGGTTGAAGGTGAACGCAGCTTGCAGGCTATAATGGTTGCCGTTGTAGGATGTGAATACCGATCCGTTAAACGTCTTGCCTGCTTGCGATTTATAGTGACCTATCGCGTTGGTGTAGTTCATCATCGTACCTATGTTCCACTTCGGGGTGATATTACCCGTGAACATAAACTTCAACTGATCATCCTCGTGATAGGTCTTAAAACCACGTTTATACGAGATATACGAATATGGCGTAGTTGTGTTGTAGAACTTCACATCCTGCGGTGTTGGTGTATAGATATCATATTGGTCACCAAATAGAAAATCCGTCTTATGCGTTCGATTGAAGTAAATCGCCGACATAGCGGGAGAGATTAAGTTGCCGTTAAACAGATTGCAGATGCTTAGGTCATATAGTTCGTTGCGCATGGCAAAGTTCATAAACGTGCTATCTACACCCACCGTGTCTGCTAAATCTAGCGGACGCGGCAGTTGCCAGGCATGAATCACCGTTTTGGGCAGTTTAGTCTTGCCCATTGCTGGCAATGCCAACCACAAACAGCCTAATACAACAATACTATATAGCCCCAGCCTTTTCACCTGCTATTTCTGCTTTTTCTTCATCTTCTTGATCTCAGCTTGCAGGCTGGCTATCTCCTTCTCTTGGTTGGTAATCGTTTGCAAGAGCGAGTTCAGTTCTTCGTTGCCTATCGTGGTAGGATATTGCTCTTCTACCCGTTGCAGGAAATCGCTGAGGATATTCATATAGTTGATAAACGCATCATAGGCCGATTCAAAGGTCGAACTGCCTTGGTCTATGTGGTTCATATAGTGCAGGTAATTGCTGTCTTGCAATATGGTCCAATCGCGTTTCAAACTTAAATCTGAACACAGATGCACACGCTGAGTCACTGCGTATAGTTTATTGGTGGCCTCTTGTTGCAGGTCGTTTCCCAAGAACATACTCAGGTCCTTGCCCTCGCCCGTCCAGGTCAAAGGATATGGCGATACAATAGGTTCGCTCACACTTAGTTTTTTGGCTGCCTCGGTAGGAGTAACAAAGGCCAAACCTTGTTCCATCGCATAGTAAGGCAATGCTTTTAGGAAATCAAAGATACCTGTACCTGCTGTTTGCAGCACACCAAATGTCTCCGCACCCATCCACAGATTGACTAGTTGCTCTTGTTCGGGCAACTGCTGCAATTGGTTGATATATTTCTCTGCATCCATTGGATAATCTTTCCACTGGGGGTCGGAGAAGTGAAAACTGAGTGCATCGCTCATATAACTATTGCGCAGCAAAAGCGATTGCTTGTTATTGATGCACGTGCCATATAGGTAGTTAGGCGATTTATACGATAGGATATGTTTGGCTCCCTCGCTCATCATCGCTTTGTAACCCATCTTCCACGCAGCAGAAGCTATCTCGTCGGTATAAAGCAGTTCGGTATTCCACAGCGTGGTCGAACTTACCCCCAGTACATCGCGCATCTTATCGGCATGCAGTTGCACCTGTGCTTCCCATTCGGGCATGCTGCATTGTGCAGACAACGAATACGAATAGGGCATACGCACAAAATCTACGCACTTGCTTGCAGCCAGTTCTTTGAGTACATCTATCATCTCGGGGATATACTGTTCAAATAGTTCTAGCATCGTGCCAGACACTGCCAAACCGCAGTGAAAACGATTCTTACTTAGTTTGATCATCTCACGTATCGTTTGGCATAGAGGCATATACGAGGTTTGGGTCAACCATGTGATATACTCCTCGGTGGCCATGTCATCGTAATAATAATGGTCCTGACCAATTTCAAAAAAACGATACCGTTTCAGCCTGTACGGCGCATGAATTTGAAAACAAAAACAGATATTTTTCATCGTCTCTAAACTTTTATATTCTAAACTTTAAACTTTAAACTTTAAACTTCTACACTACCATCCCCAACCTAGCACTTGGTTATAGATGCGGCGCACTTTCATGCCAGCATCTACCCATCGTATGTTATTCACCTCGTTGCGACCTTCTTCGCTCAGCGATTTATACATAGCGGGGTATTTGACTATCGAATAGATAGCATCGGCCATCGCATCTACGTCCCAATAGTCGGTTTTGATAGCGTGGTGCAATATCTCGGCGCAACCCGATTGGTAACTGATGATACTTGGGCAACCTACCTGCATCGCTTCCAGGGGTGATATACCAAATGGTTCACTCACACTCGGCATGATATATACATCCGAGTCAGCCAACAGTTGCTGCACCTGCTTACCACGCATAAAGCCTGGGAAATTAAACTTATCGGCTATGCCGCGTTGGGCTACCAGGTCTATCATCTTGGCCATCATGTCACCACTGCCTGCCATCACAAAGCGCACGCCATCGGTGCGATCCAGCACTTTAGCCGCAGCTTCTACGAAATATTCTGGACCTTTCTGCATCGTGATACGACCCAGGAACGTTACCAACTTATCTTTGCGAGGATGTTTCACAAACTCCTCTGGGTTGGCCAAGGGTTCTACTGCATTGTGCACCGTGCTTACCTTATCGGGGTGCTGACCATATTTTTCTATCACCGTGCGGCGCGTCAACTCGCTCACACAAATAATGTGGTTAGCCTCGTCCATTCCTCTTCGCTCTATGGCATATACAGTCGGATTCACTTGTCCGCGACTGCGGTCAAAATCGGTAGCATGTACGTGAATAACCAATGGCTTGCCTGTGATGTATTTGGCGGTAACACCTGCGGGATAGGTCAGCCAGTCGTGACTGTGTATGATATCAAACTGCTCGCGGTAGGCGAGTTGCACTGCCACCGATTCATAGTTGCCTATCTCCTCCAACAGGTTATTGGGGTATCTGCCTGAAAACTCAATACATCCTCTGCCTGGCACATCTACACTATTGGCACCTATGATGCGTAGAAACGACTGGTCCTCGTCGCCCCATGGACGTGGCAACACAAAGGTAATTTCCATGTCCTTTTGCTCCGCCATCCCTCGGGTCAAACCGTAACTGGCAGTACCCAAACCGCCTAAGATATGAGGGGGAAATTCCCAACCAAACATTAATGCTCTCATACGTTCTGCTGTGTTTCAAAATGGTTCATTGTATCGATTACAGAGATTACGGCAGCCACACTGGGGGCGTAGGACATGCCGCCGTGCCCTTTATAGGGCGGGTTACCGTCGTACATCTCATTTAAGGTTCCTATACACAACTCCGACATCTCCTGCTCAAAGCCTACCAGCAAGCGTTGCATAAAACTAATGCCGCTGTGCTTATACACGTTCATATAAGCCCGTGCATAGGCAGCTATGGTGCAAGGCCATACGGGTCCGTTGTGAAAATTGCGGTCGCGCTCTAGTTGACCGCCTATGTATTCAGGTCTATAACTGCCACTCTTGGGCGACAGGGTGCGCAAGCCACGTGGAGTAAGCAGTTCCTTGGTACATATATCCACTACGGCTTTTTGTTTCTTGATATCCAGGGGCGAGTGAGGCAGTGCAGCGGCCCAAATCATATTGGGGCGCACCTCCTTGTCATGATAGTCGCCTACTACATAATCGTACAGATAGAGTCCGTTCCAGAACGTGTTCACAAAGGCTTCCTTCATCAATTCAGTCTGATAGTCCAACAGGTCAGCCAACTGGTCTTTGCCCATCAGGCGCATCAGTTCTACGGTAAAGCACATGGCGTTGTACCATAGGGCGTTGATCTCCACCACATAACCCGAACGGGGAGTGATTGGTCGGCCATATTCCATCGCGTTCATCCATGTAGCGGGTTCTACGTATCCCTCCACCCACAACAGACTGGATGGGTGTATCTGCGCACGAGGATGCTGCCCCTTGCGGTAGAACTCTATAATCTGTTGACAAAGCGTCCCGTATTTATCGGCAGCCTCTTTCATGGTGTATTTATGGGCATATTTTTGGAAAGCCCTTACCAACCACAATAAGGCATCTGGGTCATCTATTTTTTTCAAATCGCCCTCTACACTGCCCGTTTTCATCCACTGCTCCACCATTGGCACGGCTGTCTCGTCTATGATTGCTTGCCAATACTCGGGGCGATCTATGTCCAGGGTGCAACTGGGTGTAGAGAAGAACTCCTCACGCGCACTGGTGCCGAACCATGGATAACCAGCCAACAGGTAGCACTTGTCACCTACGCGCTTGTAGAATTGTGCTGCGCTGTTCTTCAGGCAGGCAAACATATTTTCGCGACTGATGCGGCGTTCTGCCTCTTTGGTCCAGATGGTTTTCAGCGTGCTGGGCTTCACCTCGCTGATACCCGCACTAAAAATGATGCTCTCCCCTTTTTTCATGTTCACCTCAAAATAGCCAGGCACCATTTGGTCCTCTTTGTAGGCAAAGCCGCGTTCCTGCTCTTTTTGATATTCAATACCCTTGTACCAACGTGGGTCGTGGATATAGGTTACTGGTTTGGAGAACTGCATATAGAGTTCTGGAAAACCCGCATACATCCTGTTCTTGCGTCCGTTGGCTACCTCGGTCATATCGGTATTGGCAGAACTATTCTCCTGGGTCAGTTCATTCACACTGCGAAAAGCCAGGAAGGGGCGGAAACGCAATGCACATACACTGCCCGCTTCTACCATCGTGTAGCGTATCAGCACACGAGGTTCAAAACTGACCAACATACGTTCTTTGGTCAGTATCACACCCCCCACACGATAGGTGGTCTTGCTTATCACGTTGCAGTCAAATTCGCGGATGTACTTATGTCCGTTGGGCATAAAGTTGTTGTGCCCGTATTTATGCAATCCCAGGTTAAACTCCGCGCCGTATTGCATCACTGTCTCGTCCAAACTGGACAGCAACACATAGTTGTCTGGCCCCAATTCGGGCAAGGGCATCACCAATTGACCGTGGTACTTACGTGTGTTGCAGTCCACCAAAGTGGTTGAGTTGTAAGCGCCTGCACGATTGGTGCGAATCATCTCCTTGCTTAGGCTGCGTTCCAGATTCACCAGCAAGGTCTTGTCAAAGTTTAGATAACTCATATTCTGTTTTTGCTTTTTACACTTGCTTTTACTTTTTCTATATCGTTTTCTTCCCGCCTGGGGCATATCATCAACGTGTGGTCGGCTTGGGCTACGATGTAATGATTCAGTCCGCGTACCAGGGCGGTATAGCCCTCGGGCAGGCACACGATATTGCCTGTACTATCCGAAAACGTCACCTCGCCTGCCAGAGCCACATTACCCTCCTCATCTTTCGCGCTGGCATCATATACAGCGCCCCATGTGCCCAGGTCTGACCAATCAAAGTCTGCAAGCACCACATACACATCTTTGGCTTTTTCCATTACACCATAATCAATGCTTATATTGGGGCAGGTCGGGAAGATCTCCTGGATAAACTCCTCCTCTTTTGGAGTAGCCATTTGCGCAAGACCCAGTGCGAACTTGGTCATCATATCAGGCAGGTGCTGTTCCAATTCGCGTTTGATGGTGTTCAAACTCCACATAAACATACCTGAGTTCCACACAAACTCACCGCTCTGCACAAACACATTGGCTAACTCCAGATTGGGCTTTTCCGTAAAGGTCTTCACGGGTTTAATCTTGTCCTCACTGGGTTTCATCTGTATATAGCCGTAGTTCGTTTCAGGACGTGTAGGAGGCACGCCTATGGTCAGCATTGCGTCGTGGTTGCTCACAAATGCCAGTCCCTCGTTTATCACACGCTCAAAGCGTTCTGGCTGCAATATCAGGTGGTCCGACGGAGCTACTATAATACTCACATTGAGTTTTGGGTCCGTCCAATCCACTTGTTCGCCTTCTGCCATAGGGCGACCCATCACTTGGTGAAACACACGGCCTTGTATATGCGCCACGGCATAGGCTATACAGGGTGCCGTATTGCGGCGAGAGGGCTCACATAGTATCTGCGACGGATCTAAATCAGGCACTTGCTCCAGCACGAGATCGCGGTAGAGCACATTGGTTACCACTATTATATTGCTTAGTGGAACAATGTTGCGAAATCGATCTACCGTCATCTGCAACAGCGACTTGCCTGTACCCAATAAGTCCAGAAACTGTTTAGGCCGCTCGGCAGTAGATGCAGGCCAGAATCGACTGCCTATTCCGCCTGACATAATTACACAATAATGTTGTTTGTTTTTCATCGTATTTTTCAATTAGCGTGCAAATATACAAATTTATTTTCATATACGCAAGCGCACGCGTGTTTTTTTGTAAAAAAAGTTCGCTACCCTTTTTTTGCTTTCTTTTTTTTTGTACTTTTGCACGGTATGTTTTTGCCCGCTGTTAAGATGCGTCGATTTTCAGTCATATTGTTTGCGGTTGCGCTCCTTGTATGGGGCGTGTCGTGCTCGCGTCCTGCTGTGCCTAAGCCCTACGGTTATTTCCGTATCGCTTTGCCTGAACATATATACCACTCTTCCCTCGATTTGGGTTATCCCCTGCCCTGCTCGTTTGCGATTAACACAGCAGCTACTATTGTGCCTGCTGACTCAGCCAACCGCCTCTATTTCAATATTCTCTACCCCAGTCTGAATGCTACTATCCACTGCTCCTACCTGCCTGTTCATGGCAATTTGGCGGGCTTATTGGACGATGCACAGGAAATGGTCTACTCCCATGCCATCAAAGCCTCTGCTATACCCGAGCAGGAATATGCCGACCCTGACCACCGTGTGTGGGGTTTGCACTATGAGTTGCAGGGCAACACGGCTACACCCGAGCAGTTCTACCTTACCGACTCGCTCCACCATTTTCTGCGAGCAGCCGTCTATATTAATACGATACCGAACCAAGACTCGTTGGCACCTGTGGTCGATTTTCTGCAAGCCGATGTGCGCGAGTTGATTGAGTCTTTTCGCTGGCTGCCATGAGTGTGAAACAATACATCGATCTCAAACGCCAGATGGGGCAACACCTGCTCGCTGTGCTGATTGACCCCGACAAACCGTTGCGTTTCTCCTCGGGCGAGTTAGACGGGGCAGACCTGATTTTTTTAGGTGGCAGTACAGGTGCTCTTTCTCCCCTGTTCATCGAGCAAATACGTGCGCTCACCCATCGGCCTGTTGTGCTTTTTCCTGGTAATCTCAATCAATTGGCAACGGGGGCTGATGCGCTCTTGTTTCTGTCTATGCTCTCTGCCCGCAATGCCGAGGTGCTGATTGGGCAACAGGTGGCGGCGGCAGCAGCCGTCAAAGCGTCGGGCATAGAGACGATACCGATGGGTTATATCCTGATTGATGGCGGGCGGGTGAGCAGTGTGCAACAGGCCAGTCACACCCAGCCTATCCCCGCCTCTGATACCGAGCAGATTGTCGCTACGGCTTTGGCAGGTGAACTGCTGGGGCACCAACTGATTTACCTTGAAGCAGGTTCGGGAGCTGCTGTTCCCGTGGCGCTTGATACGATTCGCCGTGTACGTGAGGCTGTTTCGGTGCCTTTGATTGTAGGTGGCGGCATCACGTCTCCCCAAGCAATGCGTGCTGCATGGCAGGCAGGAGCCGATATCGTAGTGATAGGCAATTACCTGGAGCAACATCCCGATGAATTAAAGCTTTTTTGCCGATGAATACGGACGAACACTATATGCACTTGGCGTTGTTGGAAGCGCAGCAAGCCCAGCAGCAGGGTGAGATACCCGTAGGCTGTTTGGTGGTTTGTGGCGACCAGATTGTGGGGCGGGGACATAACCTGACCGAGACCTTGCAAGATGTTACGGCGCATGCCGAGATACAAGCCATCACAGCCGCAGCGCAGACCCTGGGGGGCAAGTACCTGAACGAGTGTACGCTCTATGTCACGCTGGAACCTTGTGCCATGTGTGCGGGGGCGATAGGTTGGGCGCAGGTGCGCCGACTGGTCTATGGCGCCAGCGACCCCAAGCGGGGTTATAGCCTGTTGGCTCCGCAGGTCTTGCATCCAAAATGCTCCGTTTCATCGGGAATACTCGCCAACGACTGTCAAACCCTTGTTCAATCTTTCTTCGCCTCTAAACGCTAAACTCTAAACTCTAAACTCTAAACTCATGTACCCGCTCTACCTCGCTCCCATGGAGGATGTTACCGATCCTTCTTTTCGTCTGCTCTGCAAGCGGTTTGGTGCCGACAGGGTCTATTCGGAGTTCATCAACGCCGATGCGTTGGTGCGTGATGTGGCAGCGGCTACGCGTAAGCTCACTATATCCGATACGGAGCGACCTGTGGCGATACAGATCTACGGCAAGGACCCCGAGTCGATGGCGCAGGCGGCGCAGATAGTGGAGCAGGCGCATCCCGATGTGATCGATATTAACTTTGGTTGTCCTGTCAAGAAAGTGGCGGGCAAGGGGGCTGGAGCAGGGCTGCTGCAGGATGTGCCCAGGATGTTGGCTATCACGCGGGCGGTAGTGAATGCGGTGAAGACCCCTGTCACGGTGAAGACACGTCTGGGTTGGGATGCCAACCACTTGATTATAGTTGATTTGGCAGAAGCCTTGCAAGACTGCGGCATCAGCGAACTGGCCATACATGGTCGTACGCGGGCGCAGATGTACACAGGTGAGGCCGATTGGACCCTGATAGGGGCGATAAAGAACAACCCCAGGATGCATATTCCTATTATTGGCAATGGCGATGTCACTACGCCTGCGCGGGCGTGGGAGTGTTTCCAACGCTATGGGGTAGATGCTATTATGATTGGCCGTGCCTCGTTTGGTTGCCCGTGGATCTTCCGTGACATGAAAGCCTATATTGCTGCGCAGTCAGGTGGCAGTAGTCAGATGTCAGATGTCAGTAGTCAGCAGTCAGCGATGGATATCCTAAAGGAATATGTCGATATGTCTATTCAGTGGTGTGGCGATGAGCGCAAGGGTATTATCCACTCGCGTCGTCACTTTGCCAACAGTCCTGTTTTCAAGGGCTTGCCTGATTTCAAGCAGACGCGTATAGCCCTGTTGCGTGCCGAGACGCGTGACGAGGTGTTTGCATTAATGGATCTAATAAAACAAAGATATGTCTTTTAATCAATTAAAACAGTTTCTGTCGGTCGATCTGTGGCACACTACGGCCAGTGATGTTGCTTCGGGTTTTCAGCGTGTGATCTATGCAGCGATTAAGACGGTTATTCTATCCGTGCGTGGGTTTGTCAACAAGGACCTTAATATTCGCGCCAACGGACTGACTTATTCGCTTTTGTTTGCTATAGTGCCTATTTTGGCTATGGCGTTGGCGGTAGCCAAGGCGTTTGGTTTTGACCATGTGATTGAGCAGAACCTGAACGACTCGTTCCTGGGTCAGATGAATGTAGTGCCTACTATCATGGGGTTTGTGGAGCGTTATTTAGACACGGCGCAGGGGGGAGCGTTTATTGGTGTAGGTTTGTTTATTCTGTTGTGGGCGGTTTATACATTTTTCCGCATGGTAGAGCGTTCGTTCAATGGTATTTGGAACGTGCGTCAGTCGCGTTCGTTCCCGCGTCAGTTGGTCAATTATATCTTTATTCTGTTTTTGATTCCTATTCTGATGATTGTCACCTCGGCGTTGAGTATTTTCTTCAACACGGCGGCGGCCAGTTTGCCTGAGGTGGCTGTGCTGCGCAATATGCAGACGTGGCTGGTTAAGTTCGTACCGTTTGTTGTTGCGTGGGTGGTGTTTACGTGGATGTATATAGCTATTCCCAACACCAAGGTGCGTTTGGTGAGTGCGGCAGTGCCAGGGGTGGTGATAGGCACCTTGTTTCAGTTGTTGCAGATGTTGTCGGTTTATATCATCGTGTTCTTGTCTCGCACGAGTGTGGTCTATGGTGCTTTTGCATCTATCCCACTGCTGTTGATGTGGTTACAGTGGTCGTGTTTGATGATTTTGGTGGGTGCGGAGATGTCGTTTAGTATTCAGAACCAGGACCATTTTGAGTATGAGCAGGAGTTGAGTACGATCTCGCGTCGATACAAAGACCTGGTTATGCTCTATATTCTGCATGTCATCATCTGCCGTTTCGAGCAGGACGAGCAGCCGCTCACGGTGCGTGAGTTGGCGATGCAGGAGCATATCCACTCGCGTTTGGTGGCGCAGGTGATAGGTCATCTGGTGGAGGTAGGTATCGTGCGTGAGGTGCATATCGAAGGGCGTGAGGAGCGTTCCTACCAGCCTGCGTTGGATACGCATCTGATTACGATAGGCATGGTGCTGGAGCGTATAGAGC
The DNA here is from genome assembly GCA_024399785.1 of Paludibacteraceae bacterium. Classification (GTDB taxonomy): domain Bacteria; phylum Bacteroidota; class Bacteroidia; order Bacteroidales; family Paludibacteraceae; genus Colicola. The sequence continues at coordinate 2,734 of JAKSNM010000007.1, read as the reverse complement.
GCTATGGAGCGGAAGATTTTTTCCAGCATGCTCCTGGATTGCAGGCTTTTGGTGAGCGGTTGAATAGCATTCAGTATAGTCGCACTACTTTATTGCGTGACATATATGTTTAATCTAAAATATATCAACAAAATGAAAAAACTTTTTTCTATCGCATGTGTTCTGGCATGCAGCCTGGCAATGCATGCTCAGGTAGCTTTTCAGATGGACCTTGAGGTGAGTGGCCGTGCCCACTGGGGTTATATCCCTATGTCGTCCACAGGTATCACTTGTCCGCACGAGGGAGGTATAGCTTTTTTGAACCTGGGTGGCAACAACACCATCACGGGTGGTCCTGGTGTAAACCTCGATTTGGGTTTGCGTTTCAGTGATGTGTATTTTATTGGTGTTGGTGCGCAGTTTGAGGCCAATTTCGGTAAGACCAAAGCCTCGTTGGGTATGATGAATGCCGATATACCTGTGCAGGTGATGAACCTGTGTTTGCCTATCTACGGTGTGTTTAAGATGTATTTCCCTGTTTCGAGCGATGCTACTCCGTATATTGATTTGGGTGTAGGCGGTTATTTGCCCGATTGGTACCAGCTCAAGGCCGATGTTTTTGCGCAGTATCCGTTGGATATACCTGTTGATTCCAAGACGAAGATTGATGGTGATAAGATTGAGTTTCAGTCGGATAAAGGAGGTTTTTATTTCCATGCAGCCGCAGGTGTAGATGTTAATCATTTTCAGGTCTCTGCAGGTTATGAGCTAAGTACCGCCAGCGACGACACCAACACGCGCTTGTATCACAATGTGTTTGTAAAAGTCGGCTTCCGCATCGGCGGATAAGGGTATCTTTTCGTACGAATACAATTCTCCCCATTTCTCCACACAAACGGATGGAGAAATGGGGAGAATTTTAATACAGGTCATCACCGTGCTGGAGCATAGAAAGTGCCCTGGTCAGAACCTGGAGACGAGGTAGAGATTAAACCTCCTATCTGGGCACAAAGCGAGTCTACCGCAAAACTAATTACAAGAGATTGGGGAGAAAGATACGCTTTTTTCATATTATTTCACAATTTGACCATTCATATTATACATCTTATTTCCCCTCAAGATTACAACTTGGTTACCACGGCGAACCTTAATCACTGTATTGTTACTGTGAAGCAATGTCTCTAGGTCGGTAACTACACTAGGTTGGTTGCGTACAAAGAGTGCTGGCATGCCACGTTTGGGGGCACCAGATGTGCCAGTTGTACCATCATCTACCTTCTTCACATGGAACAAGCCACGGAAACCACGCATCTTGCCTGTAGATTTGGTAGCATCGGCCCAACCCAGATTGCCGTTTGGCAATACGCCAAGATAATCGGGTGAACTTTGGTAGCGAGTAGCCACATCGTCTAGTGAAATCATACCAATATAGTCCACATATTCACTCGTTGCCGTCTGACCCAGCGAATCTTTGCAGTCAATCTTCACGTTTTCGAACACAGGATTTACCACATCTGTAGCAGGTATAATCACCATAGGTTGACCCGCTTCAAACGCTGTGATTGGGTCGAGATAGATTTCCAAACGACGTGTAGCAGCCGTTACTTGGGTAACTTGTGCGCTTTGGAAAGCGTAGATAGTAGCACCCGCCAGTGGGCTGTTTGCTATTTGCGTCTCGGTCATAGCAAAGGGCGCACAGAACGTATTGGTAGCACCACCAACAAGGGTACGCAGCATCTCCAGTTTAACGGTCTGACCTATTATCTCGCTTAAAACAGGAGTAGGATCCTCTGAATCGGAAACCGTGTACATCACTTCTGCCCAATAAGCATAGATAGTTTGAGGTATATAGTCTAGTTTGCTATCGGCAGTCACTCGTTCGCCCTGACCATTGGGTTCGGTGAACCAGCCTTGGAAAGTTTCTTTGCCTGCTTTGGTAGGTGTAGGCAAGGTGATGCCCATCACATCAAGAGTCTCGTATGGGTTTTTGATAGTAACTGAATCGGGCGTAGTACCGTTCTGTGCATCAAATGCCAACAGCGGACGAACGATGTATTTGTATGTCTTGCCTTCACGCTGGACGGTAGGAACCAAAGGTTCTATGCGATAACCCTTATCCACATATACAGGTACTTTCGGATTAGCCTCCAAGGGATTTGTGCCAAAGAAACCGCCCTGCAAGCGGATGAATCCGCCGCCGTATGTCCAACTGCCATCCGTAGCCACACCATTCTCCACATAGGTTTCGTAGCCCTTTACATAAACATCGCCAAACACATCTTTGTTACCACCACAACCGTGATTGTGTATTAATTTGTAGTAAGTACCATTCATTGTCAGATGGTGACTATCCACCCAAATACCGTCCGTAACATTCATATTCTCCGTAATCAGATAGCCGGTATATGCTTTCGAGTCTGCATCCGCACCGTCAATGGTAGGAATAGTACCATTCTTCACAATAACCGTACCATCCATATTTTGGACATACAGTACACCGTTGCTGGTAACGCCTGTACCCGTGATAGAGTGACCGTTCATATTGAAGGTTATCGGAGTCGTAATTGTAGCGGAACCACCCGATATATCAACCAACAGAGCAATTTCGTCATTTGCGTGAGCGGCAGTAACGGCTGCTTGCAAATCTGTATATTTTACACCTGTGGTTACATTTATTGCCTTGTAGGTAGCATCGTCCCAAACAGCCCACAATGTAGATGCCTCGTAGGTATGATTACCCGCGTGGAACTTACCA
>JAKSNM010000069.1 GCA_024399785.1 Paludibacteraceae bacterium | reverse complement strand
GCCAAATCCCCCAAAGTATAGGAGGGGTCAATATTGACGATATTGAGACTGAGACCGTATGCAGCATGAAAAGTGACGGTAACTTCTACCAATACCTGCATGCCTGTTTGCAAATCGGCACCAGTTTCGGACATAAAATACGGACGTAATAAGCCATATACACTAGCCCAACAAGTAGCGCGATATTTGGCTGCCAACTGACCCGATTGGGCTTTTTCTACCAAATCTAAATAGGCATGTCCGTTTCGTGTTGATAAAGATGCTATCTCGGCTTGTACCCAATAGCTAGGTTCCAACTCGGCTTGTAACGCATCTTCTATTTCTGCGCTTAGTTCGGATAGTGAGAGCGCTTTCATTGTTTCATTTGTTGGATAACAGTCAATGGGTTGGGTGCATGAAAGACAGCATTGCCAGCTACTAGAATATCTGCGCCTGCTTCAAACAGGGTGGAAGCATTCGTGGTGTTAACGCCTCCATCTACTTCCAATAAGGTGGGTAGGTTGCGTTGTTGAATTTCTCGATGAATAAAGCGAATCTTGTCGATAGTCTCGGGTATGAATTTTTGCCCGCCAAAGCCTGCAAATACCGACATTAAAAGTACCATGTCCACTTTGTCTAGGTAGGGAAGAAGACGCTGGGGATCAATATCTGGATTGATGGTGAGACAGGTGCGTACTCCCTTGTCGCGGATGAGTTGGAGTATGGGTAATGGATCATCAACGGCTTCTAGATGAAATCCTACACTCCATGCTCCTGCGTCGCAAAAACGCTCTACATAGCGTTCGGGATGAACAATCATTAGATGTACGTCAAGTGGTTTGGTGGAGTATTGGTGCAACACTTGCATCACTGGAAAACCAAACGATATGTTTGGCACAAACACGCCATCCATTACATCTACGTGCAATAGGTCAGCTTCGGAGCGGTTAATTAAATCTACTTGTTGCTCCAAATGAGCAAAATCGGCAGATAAAATAGAGGGGGCAATCTGTTTCATTTATTTTTCGGGATCTAGTACCAATTTATATCCTTTGCCATGTACGGCTATGATACGTGCACCTTTCACGTGGCTCATACTATGGCGTAGGTGGTTGATATATACTGCTAAGGAGCGAGAGGAGAAATAGTTATCTACCTGCCATAATGACTTAAGGATATGACTGCGTTCTACTAGATGATTGCTTTTGCGGCAAAGCATCAGTAACAAATCATTTTCACGTGTACTCAGGCGTTTTCCTCCCAATAGTTGACGTACCGAATCAAAAGTGACATTTCCTACTTGGAAAATAGTCTCTTGACTATCTTCTGCTACCTGTATGCGCCGCAAAATAGCGCGAATCTTGCAGATAAGAATATCCATTGAGAAAGGTTTGACTACATAATCATCTGCCCCTACTTGGTAGGCTTGGATAATATCTTCTTTCTCATCGTGATCTAGCACCATGATGACAGGTAACGTCTTGCCGCTTTCGCGCAGTTCTTTTAGTAGAGTAATACCATCTTTCTGTGGCATGACAGTGTCTAATAAACACAAATCATAACTTTGTTGGCGGATAAATTCTTGTCCTTCTACTCCGTTAGTAGCATGATCTACTGCAAATCCTTCTGAGCGAAGATATTCCATCGTCACCGATGCCAGATTGATATCGTCTTCGCAAAGTAATATGTGTTGTTTGTATTCACTCATAGTTGTGTGTTTTAGATTGTTGAACTTACTTGAAGAAACGCACAAAGATTGTGCCAAAGTAAAGAATATGGGTTGAAAATATAAAAAATATTTTTTTTCTTGCGTAATTCAGAAAAAAGTAGTATCTTTGCACCCACATACCACAGGATGTTACTATGCGCGTATTATTGATTTTAACAGGTGGCACCATATCGATGGTTCGGAACAACACTACGGGAGCGTTGTGTCCTGCCTCGGTAGAGACGTTTCAGTCGTTGGTCCCAGAGTTGGTAAATTCAGAAGTTAAGGTGGATATTTTGCCGTTTGACCCGATGATTGATTCGTCGGATGTCAATCCTGGTCATTGGGTAAGAATGGCAGAGGTGGTAGAGAAGCATTATGCCAACTATGATGGCTTTGTAATCTTACATGGTACGGATACAATGTCCTATTCGGCTTCTGCGCTCAGTTTTATGCTAGAGAATCTGCATAAGCCAGTGGTGTTTACAGGTAGTCAGTTGCCTATAGGTGTTTTGCGCTCTGATGCGAGGGAAAATTTATTGACAGCCCTTGAAATAGCGGCTGCTATGGACGAGCGCCATCAGCCTCGTGTGCCAGAGGTGTGCATTTATTTTGAAGGCAAATTGTTCCGTGCTAATCGTACAACCAAGAAAAATGCGGAGCAATTTGAGGCATTCGACTCGTACAATTATCCCACTTTAGCCAAAGCAGGTGTGCATATCACTTATCGTGACCATTTGATTGGTGGTTTTGCTGGGCAGGGTGATTTGCAGGTGCATAGTCGGATTTGTCGTGATGTGGCTATACTCAAGTTATTCCCAGGCATCACGTCCAATTTGGTAGAGGCTATCTTGCATACCAAAGGGTTGCGTGGTGTGGTGTTAGAGACCTTTGGTTCAGGCAATGCGCCTTCGTATGATTGGCTTTATCATCAGTTGCGTGACGCGGTAGATAGGGGTGTTGTGATTGTGAATAAAACCCAATGCAATATGGGAGCGGTGGAGATGGGACGCTATGAAGTGAGTTTAAATCTGATGAAAGCAGGTGTTTTGAGTGGTTATGATATTACTACGGAAGCGTTGCTGACCAAGATGATGTTGCTATTTGGTGAATACCCAAACGATATAGAAAAAGTAAAACAATTATTACAAACCTCCTTGATGGGAGAAATGACTATTGAATAAATATGAGAAACTTACAACCCCAAGGTCTGTGGGAGAATTTCTACAGCCTAACACAGATTCCCCGTCCATCGGGTAAGAAAAAAGAAATAGCTGAGTTCTTGCTGAACTACGGCAAGAGTTTAGGTTTAGTGGCAGAACAAGACGAGATAGGCAATGTGTTGATTCGCAAGCCTGCTTCTCCTGGCTATGAGAATCATCCTGGCGTGATTCTGCAAGGGCACATGGATATGGTGCCTCAGAAGAATAACGATAAGCAGCATGATTTCCATAAAGATCCTATCCGCGCTTATGTGGAGGATAATCAAGAGTGGGTGACTGCTGATGGCACGACACTGGGTGCCGATAATGGCATAGGTGTGGCAGCTGCTATGACTATTTTGGCAGACAAGAACGTGGTACATCCTCCTTTGGAGGCTTTCTTTACAGTAGATGAGGAAACGGGTATGTATGGTGCGCACGATTTGAAAGGTGGTTGGCTACAAGGTAAAGTGTTGCTGAACCTAGATAGTGAAGTAGAGGGTGAACTGTATATGGGTTGTGCAGGTGGTGTAGATGGCACGGCACGTTTTGCCTTTGAACCCGTAGATGTAGAGGAGGGCGATATAGCTATCAAAGTGGCGTTGACAGGTTTGAAAGGCGGTCACTCGGGTTGCGATATTCATTTGCAACGCGCCAATGCGAATAAACTATTGTTCCGTTTCTTGAAAGAAGCGGTGTCGGAATATGAGGCACGTTTGGTAAGTGTGCAGGGTGGTAGTTTGCGAAATGCTATTCCTCGCGAAGCAGAGGCTGTGGTGACTATTCCTGCCGATGGAAAGGACGAATTTATGGAGTTGGTAGATGAATGGGAGGATCTGTTTATCAAGGAATATGATGGTGTGGAAGATAATATCCATCTTTCAGCCGAGCAAGTTCCCTGCCCCAAACAAGAGATGCCTGAGGATGTGCAGGATTTCTTGATTCATGCTATCACGGCTTGTCCTCATGGTGTATATCGCATGATACCTGAGATGCCAGATGTAGTGGAGACGTCCAATAACCTGAGTGCTATTGCAATGGAAGGCAATTGTGTAAAGGTGATGTGTTTGACTCGTTCCAGTTCAGAGAGCCGCAAGGAGGAGTTGCAGAGTATTATTCATTCGGCGTTTGCGGTAGCAGGTGCAGATATTGAGTTTACGGGTTCGTATCCAGGCTGGAAGCCTAACACGAAAAGCCGTATCTTGGGTGTGATGAAGGAGATATATAAAAAGGAGTTTGCCACAGATGCACGTGAGATTACTATCCATGCAGGTTTGGAGTGCGGTATTATAGGTCGCAACTATCCAGGTATGGATATGATTTCGTTTGGTCCTACTATCGAGCA
>JAKSNM010000068.1 GCA_024399785.1 Paludibacteraceae bacterium | reverse complement strand
AATGATACAAGCAATTCAACTGATACTAGCCCTTAGTTTTCTTGTACTGATACACGAACTGGGACATTTTACCTTCGCCCGAATCTTTGGGGTACGTGTGGAGAAATTCTATATGTTCTTTGATTGGAAATTCTCCCTGTTCAAAGCCAAGAAATTTGATGGTAAATGGCATTTCAAGTTCTTTCAGCCTACACCAGAGGAAGGACAAGAAGATGAGTGGAGTCAACACCCTGACAACACAGAGTGGGGCATAGGTTGGATACCTTTTGGCGGCTATTGCGCCATAGCAGGTATGGTAGATGAGACACATGACGCGGAGAAAATAGCCAAAACAGAACCACAACCGTGGGAATTCCGCAGCAAGAACGTGTGGCAACGTTTCTGTATCATCATAGGCGGTATATTGGTCAATTTCATTGCCGCCCTGGTCATATTTGGTCAACTGCTCTATATCTGGGGAACGGACAGTTTGCCACTATCCAAAATAGATACGGGTCTATATTATGCCGAGATATTGCAAGCAGAAGGCTTTCAGCAGCAAGACCGCATTCTGAGTATCAATGGTGAGGAACCAGCAGAACTGGGGGATGTAGTGCAAAGTCTGATAATAGAAGGAAAACGCGACGTGCGTGTATTACGCGGGCAGGACACCGTGGCACTAACCATGTCGGAAGACCTGGGTACACGCTATCTGGCTATTCAAAACGAATTTGACCGCAAGGAACGTATGAAAGCTCACCAGGATAAATCCTATCAAAAAGCACGTTTTGTCTTGCTGAGTGAATATATCCCATTTGTAGTAGATACAGCCCTGGCAGGCGATTTGGCAGACGAAGCAGGTATAGTAAAAGGAGATACGATTGTGGCCGTAAATGGCGTGAATACCCCATGTGCCGCTATGGTCAATCCCGAAATACGTAAATATCCTTGTGAGGAAATCACTATCACGTTGGGACGCGATACGGGCAGAACAGATGTGAAGATATTTGTGGGAGACCGTTGCATGATAGGTGTGGCACCGTATAGCAAATTCCACTACTTTGAAACGGACCACACGAGTTATACCTTCTGGCAGTCTGTTCCTGCAGGCATACGATATGGCTGGGAGATGCTGGAAATGTACGTCAAGCAGTTCAGACTGGTCTTCACCAAAGAGGGAGCACAGTCGTTAGGCGGCTTTGGCGCGATAGGGTCTATGTTCCCCAATGTATGGAACTGGTACTCGTTCTGGTATATGACGGCTTTCCTGAGTCTGATACTGGCCTTCATGAATTTCTTGCCTATACCTGCGTTGGACGGTGGCTATATCCTGTTCCTAATCTTTGAGATGCTGACGGGCAAGAAACCGAGTGATAAATTCTTGGAAAAAGCCAATACGATAGGCATGTGGCTATTGCTGGCACTACTGCTGTTCGCCAACGGTAATGATATATTAAAAATCTTTATGTAATAACATGGAATACTTTGTTCATGAATCGTCTTATGTAGATGATAATTGCCAAATAGGCAAAGGTACTAAAATATGGCATTTCTCCCACGTGATGAGCAATTGCGTGATAGGTGAGGATTGCAATATAGGTCAAAACGTAGTAATCTCGCCCGATGTGGTGTTGGGCCGCAACTGTAAGATACAAAACAATGTGAGTGTCTATACAGGCGTGAAATGTGAAGATGATGTGTTCTTGGGTCCCAGTATGGTATTCACCAACGTAATCAATCCTCGCGCCGCCGTATCACGTAAGTCTGAATATCGGGAAACGCTGATTCACCAAGGAGCCTCTGTGGGCGCAAATGCCACGATTGTCTGTGGACACAGTTTGGGACAATACTGCCTGATAGGAGCAGGGTCGGTTGTTACCAAAGATGTACCCGATTTTGCATTGATGGTTGGCAATCCCGCCAGACGTATTGGTTGGGTGAGCCGCAATGGAGAAAAACTGCAATTTGATGCACAAGGCATAGCTATCTGCCCTGCTACGGGAGAAAAATATCAATTAAAAAACGATAAAGTAATTCTATTATGATTCAAAGACGTCAAACATTATACCTGTTGATGGTGGTTATATTGGGTACCATCCTGTATTTCTGCGATGTGATACAATTCACCACCCTGGAAAATAGTCAAGAGCAACGTATGTTTCTATTGAGTGCGCAGGGCCTAGAAGAAGTAACACCTGAACTGGATTACTCGGCGTCACAACCTGTAGTCCTGAACGGCTTGTGGGGACTAACTGTTATCACGTTGTTGATACCTCTCTTGGCTTTGGTAGATATCTTCTTGTATAAAAGACGCCTGTTGCAGGCCAGATTGAATATCCTGACGGCTGTGGTGTGCGGTGGCTATTACGCAATGGTATATATGTATATATGGTTTATGCGCCACCAGATACAGGTAGATTGGAACGTATGCTTTGGCGCGTGTCTGCCATTGGTATGCTTGGTATTTATAATAGGGGCAACTCGCTTGATACTAAAAGATGAAATGATGGTGCGTGCCGCCGATCGTATTCGCTAGATGGAGATTCTGTTAGGCAAGACATTAGAGGAACTGCAGGCTGTAGCCTTGGCGTGTGGACTGCCTAAGTTTGCTGGCAAGCAGTTGGCAGAATGGCTGTACGGAAAACGTGTGGTGAGTATAGACCAAATGACCAATATATCGCTGAAAGGGCGAGAGGCATTGAAACAAGCGTATGAGGTAGGCCGAAAAGAACCTGTAGCGCAAGTGGAATCGAAAGATGGAACCAAGAAATATCTCTTTCAGATAAACGAGCAGTATATAGAAACTGTCTATATCCCCGAACAGGACCGCGCTACACTATGTGTGAGTACACAGACTGGTTGCAAGATGGGCTGTAAATTTTGCATGACAGGCACCTTGGGCTTTCACGGGCAACTGACGGCAGGAGATATACTAAACCAAGTGCTCTCGATACCAGAAAGCAACCAATTGACCAATATCGTGCTGATGGGAGAGGGCGAACCGATGGATAACATAACGCAGGTGTTGCGTTTCTTGGAAATAATGACCGCAGACTATGGTTTGGCCTGGTCGCCTAAACGACTGACGGTAAGTTCAGTAGGGTTGATACCTGGTTTGAAAAGACTATTAGACGAGAGTGATTGTCACGTGGCGATATCGTTGCACAACCCTTATCATGCAGAACGTAGCCAGATAATGCCAGCCGAACGTGCTTATGCGATAGAAGAAGTGGTGCGTGTGTTGAAACAATATGATTTCTCTCATCAACGCCGTGTGAGTTTTGAATATATATGCTGGGGTGGGCTGAATGATAGTGAACAATATGGCGATGCTTTGTTGCATCTATTGCAGGGATTAGAGTGCCGTATCAATCTGATTAGATACCACGATGGCGGACAAGCCGATTTCCCCGCGTCTAATGAAACGAACATGGTGCGGTTGCGAGACTATTTGACGCAAAAAGGTATCACGACCACTATTCGCCGCTCACGTGGTGAGGATATATTGGCAGCCTGCGGCATGCTAGTGAACGCACTAAAAAATGAACAATCCACAAAATAATATAAGATTATGGATCTATTTAATGTTTACACCCTAAATCAGGTGACACCAGTAACTGCCAAGGGCAGTGTATTGATTGATGACAAAGGTCAAGAGTATTTAGACATGTATGCAGGTCATGCGGTAGTCAATATAGGGCATAGTCATCCCAAATATATTGCGGCTATACAAGAGCAAGCTGGCAAATTGGCCTTCTACAACAATTCGGTGCAAAATCCTTTGCAGAAGCAATTGGCTCAGCGACTAGGAAAGATATCCGGATATAATGACTATTCGCTATTTTTGTGCAACTCAGGTTCAGAAGCAGTAGAGAATGCTTTGAAACTGGCATCGTTTCAAACGGGGCGTCAACGTGTGATTGCTTTTAAGCGTTCGTATCATGGTCGCACATCTGGAGCAGGTGCTGTAACGGATAATCCATCTATATCCTCTTTGTATAACCGCGTACATAAAGTGGTGTTTGTGGATTTGAACGATATTGACACTTTGTCGCGTGAACTGGAGGGACAAAAAGTAGCTGCTGTAATCATAGAGCCAATCTTGGGTACAGGTGGCGTACATACTCCATCGAAAGATTTCCTGCAAAAAGCAGAGGAGCTATGCAAACAAACAGGCACCATGCTGATTGTAGATGAGGTGCAAACAGGTTATGGACGTACGGGTAAGTTCTTCGCTCACGAGTGGGCTGGTATTCATCCAGATTTGATTTGTATAGGCAAACCTATGGCCAATGGACTGCCTTGTGCAGGTGTGATGATTGCACCTCGGTTTGAAGCCGTAAAAGGCCGTTTGGGTACTACATTTGGTGGCGGACATATCTTGATGGCTGCGGCATTGAGTGTATTGGATGTGTTGGAAGAGGATAAACTGATGCAAAATGCACAACAAATGGGTGACTTTATCAAAGAGCATATTCCTGCCTCATCGCGCATTAAAGAGGTGCGTGGAAAAGGACTGATGATAGGTATCGAATTTCGTGAGCCAGTGGCACCTATTCGGCAAAAACTACTGCAAGAGAAACATATTATAACAGGCTCGGCAGGCATGAACGTGATACGTCTGTTGCCACCGTTGTGTAT
>JAKSNM010000067.1 GCA_024399785.1 Paludibacteraceae bacterium | reverse complement strand
TATGCACCTCTGCTGCTTGTTTAGACGAAAAAGTCAAACTTAATTCAGTAGGGTTATTGTCATTGGCTCGCATCAACGTAACCCAGAAATCTTTACCCTCGGTCGATTGTGCCGAGAGCAATTGAGGAATCATGATGATTCCAAATAAAAGGCTAGTAAATTTTAATTTTTTCATATATGTTGAGTTTTATATATTTTTTCACGTTGCAAAATTACAATTTTATTCGCATACGCGCGTGCAGATTTTGCCAAAAAATGTGTAAAATTTGACACATCATGTTATTACAACCCTAAAAGGGTGTAATACTCACCATCTTTGAAGATGTAAATTTGGTTGTCGAGTAAGATTTTTTGTAAATGTTTATCCGGAGTGATCAGGATGTGTAACGCACTTTGCTGATGGCGCTCATCATAAAGATCACCATACGATTGAGTGAGTTGGTAAAAATTCACCTCTTGCCCCTGCTTATTGCCCCAAATATATTCGGCTAGGTCGGGATAGTCAATAAATGGATTGCGGTTGCCCTGTATCTTGTTTACTTCAACAGCTCGTGCTTTCTCTTTCTCGCTCACAGGATCTAACCTGTGCCAAGAGATTAGCAGATCTTGCAACCATGGGCGGAAGTCGAGATAACTTGTGTTGGTCATCGCTTTGCCCGCATCGCCTGTGGTCACCCATTGCAGAGTGTCGTAACAAGTGACAATATAGAAATAGGCTCGTGCAAAATCGCCTTTGTATTCGTCTGCTGGGCAGAACACACGCGTGAGGCCATAGGCTTTGCCACTGCCTGTGACAAAACTGCCGTTGTTGAATGTAGAGTCGGCTGGCATGCCAGGAGCATTGTTGGATTTGGAGCGGTTGGCACTATAGTCGGCAGGCACCAGGTGATAGAGATCGCAATAAGCCTCGTTGACATCGCCACCCCACCACGATTTGGGCAACATGTGCTCTATATCCATTTGTGATACGCTGCGGCAGGTATCGGTAGGGTCGAAATAGCGTTCGTTGTTGGAATACATATCCAGCACCATCTGTGTGGTAGTGTCGCGGTCGGTGAAGAAAAATCCGTGCCATGAATGTTTCTTGCCGCTGCCATAGCGATAGCGGGGACCACAGTGGATAATCTCTGATAGTGCAGATTTCAGCGCTGAGTCTTTTAATCCTTGCGCCAGTTGGTAATAATCGGCAGGCATAGGACCGATGCGCATACATGATGAGTCAATAGGCAGCACGGGCACGAGGTGGTTTTTGGCAAATAGTGTGACAGGTATAGCCTTGCGTACTGCGTTTTGATCGGTGCCTTTGGCGGTAATAATCAATGAGTCGTTGATAGAAAATCCCTTGTCTGTAGCAGACGTTACCGTATAGGCTATGTTGACATCTCCGCCCATGTGCGATAGCTTAGTGGGAGATATACTAAAAATAGAACCATCGTGTAGTTTCAGTATGATGCTATCTTGCGATGTGGCACGTGCTGATATGTTGATGTTGGTAGCATCGGTTTCGGGTTGTCCGTCCACGAGGATGGCACTACCTAAATCCACCTTGGGTGGTGTGGTTAGTTTGGCTATGCCCGGCAGGGGGTCTGGGGCTGTGAAAACAATTTTCTGAATATAAAATCGATTGTTCTTGGCTTTGGTGGCAGCTATACAAATACTATCGGTTGTTCCTAGAACGGGGATGTCATAGGGGGTGATGATAGTGGCTTGTCCACTATGCCATGTTATGGTGTGTTGATTTACGGAAAAAGCATTGACTGAATCTTTGCTATTGGTACCAAGGTAAGCAGCAGCATAGACGGTCATTTGCTGGATATCATAGGTGGTATTTAACCCCAGGGTGAGCACCCCGCCAATGGTACTTGTGCTTAGTTTTATTCCAAAATCCTCTTTGGCACGATAGACCTTGTCTGCTTGAATCACACGATTGACGCAACCGTCGGTTGCGGTGTAAACTATATTATCCAGTTCAGTGGTGGGCGAACTGCTATCGCTTATTCCACTATTGAAAAGGATAGTATATTCCTCGGCGTGCAAGCACAGGGTGGAGCATAATAGAAAAATAAAACAGATTGTGTTTTTCATAGATTAATCACGTGATTATTGTTTGCGGGTCAGAGCGGCAAAAAGCAGGTTGAGCGTGACATACCACAAAATAACGGCAGCCCCTGCAGCAAGTCCAAACTCGAGATGTTGATAGCGAATTGCTTCGAATATGCAAAAAGCAACCAGCACCACGGCTCCGATGAGGAAAAGGAACTTATCGGAATTGTCTTTCCAACTCAAATTGTGGAATTTGAGGCTGAAAAAAGGAATCTCGGCGAGCAATAAGTAGCAACTCAATAGACTAAGTGCCACTAGCACCCATGGCATCCACGCGGCAGTCATCATTTGGTAGGGCATGCAGCATAGTGATGCCCAAAAAATAGCATTGGCAGGCGTTGCCAAGCCGATAAAACTAGATGTTTGCCGTTCGTCGAGATTAAATTTAGCTAAACGCAATGCCGAGAAAGCGGCCATTAATAGCACAATGGCGCTCCACCAGCCCAGCAAGGGACGCAAATAGCAGAAGAGTGCCATTGCGGGAGCTATGCCAAACGTGATATCATCTGCTAGCGAGTCTAGTTCTATACCGAGTTTGCTACTGATGCCCAATGCGCGGGCAGTCATGCCATCAAAGAAATCGAAGAAAGCGCCTAACAATATCAGTCCAAAGGCCCACATATAAGCCCCTTGTGTAGCCATAAAAGTGGCCATGGCACCACACAATAGATTGGCGCATGTAAAAGAATCTGGAATTAAACGTTTGGTGTTCATAATTGTTTTTGTACTATTATCGTAATTAATATACTAGGTATGCAACATGCCATTACAATCCAAAAGAAAGTCAGGTATCCTGTGTTTTGCTGAATATAGCCTGCTACGAGACCTGGCAACATTAGGCCAAGGTACATAACAGCGGTGCAGATGGAGAAATGAGCCGTTTTATGTTCGCCTTTGGCGAAGTGCATCATATAAAGCATACATGCTGTATAGCCTAGTCCGTAGCCTAATTGCTCAACACCAATACAAGAGGCAATAAGCCAAAGATTATCAGGTTGATAAGCTGCCATGTAGCAATAAACAATGCAGGGCAATGTGAGGCATAAACACATCCAAAGCATAACGCGTTTCAGCCCCCACCGGCTGCCTGCCAAACCGCCTAATATACCGCCTAGCAACATCATAACAACGCCTAATCCTCCGTATAGTTCACCTACGGTGTCCATTGTGAGCGCGAGTCCGCCTTCTTCAATGGGAGCCAAGAAAAAAGGCACGCATAGTTTGAGCAAGAGTGCTTCGGGTAAGCGGTAAAGCAACATAAAGAGCATTGCCAATAGGATGGCAGGTTTGCGAAAGAACTCCACAAAAGTCAGACCTATCTCCTGCCATATCTGAGTGTTGTTTTTGGCAGGTTGAATATTTTCCGCTTTGGGTAGCATGAACAAGTGCCAAAGGGCGATAACAGTCATAAGAGCCGAACAACCCAAGAGCGTCAGCATCCACGAAGTGGAAACAGAGTGGCTTTTTTCCAAAATGCCAACAATCATCAGCAGCAAGGACTGACAGAAGATATTGGCTATACGATAGAAAGTGGAACGAATGCCAACAAAGGCCGATTGTTGCGATTCAGAGAGGGCTATCATATAAAAGCCATCGGCAGCAATATCATGCGTAGCAGAGGCAAAGGCGGTGATGGTGAAAAGAACGAGGGCTATGGTAAAATAGCCTTTGGGAGCTAACCATGCTAAAAAGAAGATAGTAACCACCATCATCAGTTGCATGGTGACTATCCACCACCGTTTGGTCTGCAATACATCTACGAAAGGACTCCAAATAGGTTTAATAACCCAAGGGAAGGAGATGAGTGAGGTAAAAAGCGCCATTTGAGCATTGGGCATGCCTAATTGATTGAATAGGGCTATGCTGATAGCCGTAACAATAAAGTAAGGTACACCTTCTGCGAAATAGAGTGTCGGCACCCACCACCAGGGAGAACGATTTATATTACATCCGTTGTCCATGTATTGAGTATGTACGCTCGTTATGACGGAGATAGATGTGCCCGTTGTGCATCAACTTAGTGGCACTAGAACGCAGGATAGTTGATTGGAGAGCTGCGACTTCGGAATCTTGCTTGCGATAGACTTTAATCTCTAGTAGGTATGTGCTGGTGTTACCACTGCGTGCCAGATAGAGTGTGTCTACGTCTTCGGTTAGTACAAACGATTGTGCCGAAGGCATATTTGTTTCATCCACCTCTGAGTCCATGAAATCGGCAGAAGTGTAGATCGCAGTAGCTTGTTCACTATTGCTCGTATAAACAGCTACTGCACCATGTTTGCCACTATCTCCACTTTTGATGTATCCAACAACGACAATGCTGTCTCCTGCTTGAAAACCGCCTTGCGCAGGGGAGATGGCAATATAATTGATCGTGGTTACATCGTCTTTGGTAGAGACAAAACTGTTGGAAAATTTCACTGCTTTAGCTGGTTTGCTTCCTGCCACTTTGCCACCCTCGCCAATGGTGGTTGTACCACCCAACTCTTGACTACCAACGTTGTTTTGGAAATCATAGATGATGTCACATGTAGGGTCGTCAGAGATAGGAACGAAAGGTGTGTCGCCGCCTCCCTCGCCTTGCTCTTGACTACCGCTGGTGGGAATCACGTATTTGTAAATAGGTGTGTCGTCTTTGGAATCACTGGTGGTATAGAAAACACTATCGTTTTCCCACGCTACAGATTCACCTTGTTCTTCTTCTT
>JAKSNM010000066.1 GCA_024399785.1 Paludibacteraceae bacterium | reverse complement strand
GAGTGTCGACCGAGTGTCGAGAGACCCTCGACTAAAAAATGTAGAGGATGTACGACTACAAACGAGCTAATGCTTGTTGGATACGTGTGAGAGCTTCGCGGATATTGTCCTCGCTGGTGGCATAACTCAGACGAATACACTTATCCTCGCCAAAAGCACTACCTGCTACGCAGGCTACATGCGCTTCACTCAGCAGGTAATCTACCATATCGCTGCTGTTCTTTATCTTGTCGCCATAATAAGCACTCACATCTGGGAAGAGATAGAACGCACCATTGGGTTTAGGACACTTGATACGAGGAATAGCCATCAACATACCCAACATCATATCTCTGCGCTTCTCAAACACTTGACGCATCTGCTCTACACACGCTTGATCACCTGCATAAGCCGCCTCGGCTGCTTTCTGAGCCACGGTGGTGGCACATGTGATCTCCTGACCTTGCAGCGTCTTGACTGCCTTCACCACTTCGGCATCGTGACAGGCCATGAAACCGATACGATAACCTGTCATAGCATACGCCTTGCTCACACCGTTAATCAAAATAACACGGTCGTGTATCTCGGGGAACTGCGCCAAACTCTCGTGGTGACCCGTATAGAGAATCTTCTCGTAGATCTCATCGGCAATAACATATATATCAGGATGCTTAGCCAACACATCCACGATAGCTTGCAACTCCTCGCGGGTATAGACACTGCCCGTGGGGTTGTTGGGCGAACAGATCATCAGCATCTTAGTTCTGGATGTGATAGCTTGCTCCAACTGTTGGGCAGTGAGCTTGAAATCGTTCTCCAACGCGGTAGGAATAAACACAGGTTTGCCCTCTGCCAACTTCACCATCTCGGAATAACTGACCCAGCTAGGGGTAGGGATTATCACCTCGTCTCCACGATCAATTAGAGTGAGTATCACATTGCAAATAGCCTGCTTGGCTCCCACAGAAACGATTATCTCGTTAGCCGCAAACGGTATAGTCTTGGCGATAGCTTCGCGCAAAGCAGGGAAACCTGGCACAGGACCATAGTGCGAGAAATCGCTATTGACAGCATCTATGGCTGCTTGTTTGATATGAGCAGGGGTAGCAAAATCGGGTTCGCCCAGGCTTAACCCAATCACATTGATACCTTGGGCACGCAGCTCTTGGCAGCGCGCTGCAACTTGTAGAGTTTGGGACTCAGAGAGTCCAGATAATCTGTTGGAGAGTTTCATTGGATAGATACTTTAATAAAACGCCACAAAATTACTGTTTTTTTTTCATATATGCAAATTTTTGCATAAAATTAACCGAAAAATTGTATATGTAAAAAAAAATGTGTATCTTTGCAAGCGAATAAAAATATACTATGAAACAACGATTACTTTTCTTTGTACTGATGCTGGGCTGGGCGTGGAGTGCCCAAGCTACTACTTATTCCTGCATAGGTGCCAAACCTGAAGCAGGGTGGGCAGGTCAATACTTGATAGTGTATGAACTGTCATCTACTCAGGCTTATGTGTGGAACGGAGAGGATGCGTCTGGCAACTATGTGACCGCTACCATAACGAACGGTCAAATCACTGCCAATGACTTAGATGCGTATCTGGTTACTGTAACAAACGAGGGCTCTAATAAATACGGCGTGAAAGCAGCAGACGGATTTATTAGTACAAGCGCGAAAAAAAATGGTATCACCTATTCCCAGGGAGCAGTGGATTGCACCATACAAGCCAACGGAGGGTATGTGATACTGGAAACCAATACCAATACGTGTCGGTTCGTATATCACAATACCGCCAAGCGCTTCCGTTTCTACTACGATGACAAGAAAAAATGGGCAGATACAGACTACAAGAATATCAAATTTTATGTAAAAGGCAATCAAGGAACACAACCTGCCACACAAAACTTGGATATTAATTATGCTCAGGCTGAATTATATGCGTGCCAAAGTAAATTCCCTACACAGAGTAACCCCTATAACCAATACTTTGCCACCTTCCTTTGGCTTTTGCAACAAGAAGATGAGAACGCTGTGCCACAAATAGGTTTGGAGATACTGGCTCCTACGCAATACTCCATAGCAGGGCATTACCAGTCTGACTATACAGATGGGCAAAAATATTATATCCATATTACGGGAGGTAGCCAACATTCCTACTTCACTTTCCCAAGCAAGGCGGAAGAAGGCTATTCTACCGCATCTATCACAGTGGCTGAAATGGACATCACCAAAGTGGGGCCTTCTGTATATCCCAATGCGTATGTTTACCATATCAAACTGGAATTTACCGATTCCAATCGCAAGATATGGATATTAGACAAAGATTTAGATGTGTATGCATGGTGGATAGATTGCGATCGTAGTGGTAAAGAAAATCAAGATATGGAGCCTGTGGCATTTACCCTGGAAAGTGGTAATCATAACGATGCTTCGGCTATCCCAGAGTGGAAACAAACGGACTTGATGCCCAACAAAATTCTCCATAAGGGTAGTTTATATATCCTGCACCAAGGTAAATACTATACCCTGCTTGGACAACCGCTTCGCTAATTAACCAATAAAAAAATAATCATTATGGACAAACCCTATGTTCTAGGCCTCGATATGGGAGGCACCAATAGTGTGTTAGGCATTGTGGATGCCAAAGGAAATGTGCTGGCTCGTACTTCTATCAAAACACAACAGTACACCGACATACACGACTATGTCAAAGCCCTGTATGATGCAGCGATGCCTATCGTTGCTCCCATGGGCGGACTGGATCGATTTGTCGGCATAGGTGCAGGTGCACCCAATGGCAATTACTATACTGGCAATATCGAGTTTGCCCCCAACCTGCCATGGAAAGGCGTGGTGCCTTTTGCACAACTGATGAGCGAACAGTTTGGCATACCTTGCACTATCACCAACGATGCCAATGCTGCCGCTATGGGCGAGATGATGTACGGCGCAGCACGCGGCATGAAAAACTTCATTATGATCACCCTCGGTACAGGCGTAGGTTCGGGCATCGTGATAGACGGCAAAATGGTCTATGGACACGACGGCTTTGCGGGTGAACTGGGACACACCAAAATAGACCGCTCAGAGCATGCCCGCCTATGTGGCTGCGGTCAGAAAGGTTGCCTGGAAGCATACGCTTCGGCTACTGGTGTGGCTCGTTCTGCCAAAGAGATAGTGTCGGCTACAGACGAACCAACAGTGTTGCGTGAGTTGAATATAGATGAGATTACGAGCTACGATGTATATAAAGCGGCTGAGGCTGGAGATATGGTAGCCAAACGCATCTTTGACTACACAGGCACGCTGCTGGGACAAAAACTGGCCGACTTTGTGGCATTCTCTGCCCCAGAGGCTATTGTGCTATTTGGCGGACTGACCAAGTCGGGACATTGGATTATGGATCCTGTGGTCAAAGCCCTAAACGAGAATGTGCTACCTATTTGGAAAAACAAAGTGAAAGTACTATTCTCTGACCTGAAAGAGGCAGATGCTGCTGTTTTAGGTGCATCTGCTTTGGCTTGGGAGTAATGAAATATATCCCATCTATATGGTTTCAAATCCCGTCATGGTTGCAACATCTGGTGCATGGCGTGACATGGCGTGGGGACAAACATCGCCAATGTGTCTATCTGACCTTTGATGATGGTCCTGTGCCCGAAGTCACACCTCAGGTGTTGGATATACTGGACACCTACGGCGTAAAAGCTACCTTCTTTTGGGTGGGAGAGAATGTCTATCGCTACCCAGACCTGGCACGCGAAGTGTGCCGCAGGGGGCACACGATTGCCAACCACACCTTCAACCACCTGCCAGGACGGCGCACCAACTACTATACCTGGCGTATGAACTGCCAACTATGCGACGAAGTAATAGCCAATACACTCGGCTCGGCGTGGAATAACCTCCACCTGTTTCGTCCGCCTCATGGCCGTCAGACACGACGTGAGAAACATTGGCTGCGGCGCAACGGATACCATATCGTGCTGTGGGATGTGATTACCCACGACTATAATACGGTAAGTTACACGCCAAAGGATATTGTGCGAATAGTGAAGCGTTATACCCGCAATGGCAGCATCATACTCTTTCACGATAGTGTGAAGAGTGCTGCAAATACCCTGGCTGCGTTGCCAGAAGTGCTGGCATGGCTCCAACAACAGGGCTACACATGCGAGCCGATAAAGCAAGTGAGTAAATGAATAGAATCAACCAACTGAAACAACTAGACACCAGACAAGCCTGGCTACTGCTGCTGACTGGGACCTATTGCGTCATCTCCGTTATGATGAACTATCTATGTATGAAACCTATGAGTTTCGGCACCGATATCATCTGGATGGATGGCGGTTTGCTCATATCATGGCTCGTATTTCTTATTAGCAATATACTGGTAGAGGCATATAGCAAGAAAACAGCCATATTGGTTATTTGCATTGCCACAGTTATCACGCTGCTCATATCCATCCTGGGCGTGATAGAGGTATATCTGCCTACTTTGCCTCAATATGCAACGCAAGCGGAACACTTTGCTTATATATTCAGCAACGGACCGCGCACTATCGTGTCGTCTGTTGTGGCATTCTTTGTGGGAAATGTGGTCAATGTGAGTGTGATAGCTTGGCTCAAAACCTCTCCGTCGCTTTTTGCCAATACCAACGGGAAAGCCTTTTGGCTGCGCGCAGTAGTGGCAACGGTGATTGGTCAGGTGGTAGATAACTCCTTGTTCCAGATTCTAGCCTTTGCTCCGATAGGACTGAACCTCTACGAAATGCTTTGGCACGATATTTGGACAGCAATAGGTATATCGGTATTGTTTGAATCGGTGGTGGAGATGTTTTTTGTTCCCCTGATTGCCCTACC
>JAKSNM010000065.1 GCA_024399785.1 Paludibacteraceae bacterium | reverse complement strand
GATCTACCTCCAAATGGGCTTCGTCCAGTTTAACGGTAGCGGGGTCTAGCACAATGCCTGGGCGGTAGAACTGCGTCTTGTTCTCTCCCAGCCATGGGCAGCGTGTGGCGCCGCCTCGCAGCAGGTAGATAAAGTCTGAGCAGTCATAGTGGCCCGTTTGCAAACTGTCGCGGGTTTTAAAATTGGTGGCTTTGTCGCGCCAACTCTTCATTGTAGAATCGATAGTACCTTCCAGGTTATACACATCTACGTCTATATATCCGTACTCCGCTTGCGAGAGGGTGAAACCGATAGTACGATTGCGCGATTCGCTACGGCCGTAGGTTTGAGTGAAACTAGGATCTATATTTGGTGTAAAATTCAATTTATATTCAGTAGGACCAATGTTAGTCTTAATCTCTTGTCCTGGGTCTTTCGCAATATTATTTTGTATAAAATTCTTCATATATTTATTAATCCAATCTGGATTATTACCTCCGCTAATATTAGCGTATTTGTTAAGAATTTTCACAAAATCACCTTTAACTTTTTCGGTCATGGCGAAAGAGTCGTTGTATCCTGCAGAGCCCGATTCGCTATAGGTCACGGTGGTGTTGCCTGAAACGGAGAAATTGCCTACACGGTTCATGTCCGTAGTGCCATACACTTCCCGCTGTTCATTTACATACAAAATCTCATACCACCTATTGATCAATTTCGCATACTCTTTCACCTCGTTGGTAAAGGGCTTATTTCCCCACCCTGTCGGTTTGATACACTCAACTGAATCTTTCGATGGATTATACCAATAAACTATTTTTTGAGTAGAGTTAGCTATGGCTTGCAAACTATCGGAATTGCCTGAACGCACTAGCGATGACATTTCTGCAACCAGTTGTGGGATTACTTGGTTAACAATATGGTCTTGCGTATAGACAAACTGTACAGGGCTTTCATCCAGTGTAAAGGCTGCATCTGTCGTTACAATCACAGCTGGGCTGTGAATATCTTTCTGTGAAATAACCTTAGTCTCCCCGGTGGCAATAGAGGGTTGCAATCTCGACAAGGTAGCGCTATCCACCACAGTTACTACCTCGCTATGCATCGCATATACATTGGTAGTGTGACCAATAAATACGGTAGCATCTGCACCTATTATATTATTATCGTTACCGGTCTGTATGCGCTCGGAGGTGGTGTAGGAATAGTTATAGTTCGTGTTCCAATTGAAGCCTAATGAGAAGGATATGATAGGCCATGTTTTACCTGATTCATTTTGGGTGAAAGTGCCAAACTGAGTTCCATTCATAGCCATTATATTTCCTGCAAGAGAAACACTTCCTACCGTCTGGTTCACTTTTCTTCCATTGGTATAAGAAAATTCCAAACCAGCATCAAAGCCATTGTTAACACTATACGATGAGTTGTAGGTAGCCCCCTTCTCTATCCAGGCATACGAGTGGCTTCCTGGTGGGTCACGCAGCACATCATCTACGGTGATGACCTTACCGATTTTCTGCATTGCATCTGCTCCTGTGATACGGTTGCCCAGCACAAACGCCTTAATCGGCTCGGCATGCACATCCTGTCCGTTTACATCTACCGACACATCCAGATGTTTCAGTGCAGCGTCGCCAATAGCGTCATATGTTACATTGGCTACATCCAGCACCACATCAAATACACCCTCATTATTCAGTTGACCTTTCACAATCGAAGTGCCTGACAACAAGCCGTTATACACCGTAAACTTATGTCCACCCAGTGGCACCGTATCCAGTTTATTATTAATATCGTTGTTGTAGTAATACTCTTCGCGGGCACGCAGGCGGAAACCATATTGCAATCCTGACAAATAAACAGGGTAGCCAAACACATATTTCCATGTTCCGTCTTTATGCGTGCATACCGAATCCGTGCGGGTCTTACCCAGCGTGTATCCGTTCACTACTTCCTCTCCATAGTGCCCTATCGGCATACCATAGCGCTGCTGCTGCACACGAACAACAGCAGGCGAGTGATAAACTACAGAATACATATCGTGATACCACGCTGCGCGACCTTCATAGTTAATATACTGGGTATCCAGCGAGAAAGTCAAATCTTTGGTCTCGGATGTTCTGCCTGCGGAGAAAAGCGTAGCATAGCCGTTGGCAGACGCCTCCACTATGCGGTATTTCACTGGCGGCAGGTCTATCACATATTCGCCTGTTGTCTTGTCAGGACGAACAATAACGCGTTTCTGTTCAAAACGAACAGGGGTGCGCAATATCGTGTCTCTGTCTATCGCGCTGATAAACGTTGTGTCGCGGGTGGTTTTGCTCACATTGTTTTCGTCATACACAAAGTGAGCGATATTGTCCCCTTCTAGTTCCAAAACCAGTTTGAGCGAATCGCCCAGGTTGTTTTGGCTCAGCCCAAAGCCCAGTGTTTTCTGCCCCTGTATGTCGCCACCAGCCAAACGACCTATCAAACGCACGCGGGTCTCGTCCCAGAACTTCACACCATATAGCGAACCCGACGGATTCAGCGTTGTGTTGCCTTTGTCATCTACCAGTTTACCGCCGTTTAAGAAAGTGTGCCCTTTTTTGGCTACAGTCAGGGTGAATTGTTTTTTTGTTGGTATAGACAGCACAAAGTTACCCGAAGCATCCGAGCGGATGGTGTCGTTGTTGTTCATAGCCACTTGGTCGCCAATTAGGAAATACGCATCGCGCACAGGTATCGTGGTGCCTGTATAGAGCACGCGTCCCGAGCAGGTCTGATAGCTATCCGACACAAAATCTGCATGATGCGCCACGGGGTTGTCTTGGCTCAATGTCACTTGTATTGACATGTCCCCTCCCTTAACAGGCTTGAAACTCTGATGTTTGTCAGATACCATTACTTCATACTGGCTGCCATCTAGGTTATATTGTATCTTCGAGAACTTGTAATAGCCGTCAGCTTTCGTATATGTGGAAGCAATAGTATTTTTTCCTTGTTGCAAGCTCACCTCTATGCCGCCCATCTTGTTGCCATTGGTATAGGTTATATAGCCGTCTATATAGCCGTAACGAGAGCGGGAACCAGTGGCAGCAAGTGTTGTTTCTATCTCTTCTCCGCTACATAGGGTCACTGCCTTCACCATATAAGTATATGGTTGACCTGGTACGCCTTGGGTGTCGTCATACCAATTGGTTTTGCCGTCGCATTGGGCGAGAGAGTCCACCGTACCCTGCTCGTCACTACGCCACACGGTGAAATAGGTGGGTTCGCCATCTGCCATCCATGTGATGTGTGTGCGTTCGGGGTGCTCTTCGTCGCCTTGCGATGCCTTCACCTTGGTCATATTCACCGCCGTGGTGCGCATCTTGGGGTAGAACCACACTTCGGTGTTTTGGGGTTTGTCAAAGTGCGTAGCGGCGGTGTTGAGGCGCACGCTCAGGTCATATTCTTGACAGGTCTTGGGCAACTCGGCAGTATATGCAAATTCTATCACCAACTCGTTGCTATACACATTATAGACCAAGTTGTCTTTTTTTATTGCCACAAAATTTGCTTCCTCCTGATCGTCCCACAGCACTACTTCTATGCTCGTGTTGGGGTCCCATGCTATCGTCTTGGCGCTATCCCCTATTGGCCAAACAAACTGACCCGACAGGTCTATTTTGTTGTTATCGACTATTGTGTCTGTAGCGCAATCGCGGAACGCAGCGTATGGGGTATATGGCCGTGTGTTGTTATATAGGTCCATCCCTATTTGTTTCACACGCCCCACGTATGCGCAACTGGCGGCATACTTATGGCCCTTCCACCCAAAGCTGGATGCTGACATACGGCGAATGCGGTAGAAAATTGAGTCGTTGCCATTGGGGTTGTTGATGCTGTTCTCGTCTAAATGCTCATATTTTTCTTGTCCCTGTACGTACGCAACCATGCCTATCTGCTCGGCATCGCTAAAGTCCGATTTATAGGCACGCTCTATCTCAAAAAAGTCCATGGGCA
This sequence comes from Paludibacteraceae bacterium, assembly GCA_024399785.1. Classification (GTDB taxonomy): domain Bacteria; phylum Bacteroidota; class Bacteroidia; order Bacteroidales; family Paludibacteraceae; genus Colicola. Next base: position 997 of record JAKSNM010000065.1, on the reverse strand, counting down.
TAGCATCTTTTTGCTGTGCACTGTCTATTGCCCATTGCACCAGTTTTTGGCCCCTGTTCATCAAAACGAACATGTTCGTATCATTCGCTCCACGGATGGTATCCAGCTTTGGCACTACCTTAAATTGCTGTATGGTGTGATAGGCTGGAATATCTATCGAATTAGATTTAAGAGTCAGCACATCGCCATTCACTTTTTTCACTTTCGCATTTATATAAAAGCCTTTTTGGAGGGAATTTGTTGCCTTAACCGCTACCGAACCCATAGCAGGTGGGTTGAGCAGACTATCATTGGGCGCGAGCGAGGTTTTGAGCACCAGTAGCTCGTCCAACACCACATACGGCACCAATATCTTACCCGCATCCTTAGGGTTATCACCGCCCATAAACAGCATTGGTTCCATCAGTTCAGGCACACTGCCTTCCTCCATTTTTTCTTCTGTTAAGAGGGTGTGCGGATAGGACCATGGGCTACCTACCGCTCTTGCATCGCTCACACGCACACGCATAGTTACTTTTTTTCCTTCCAGCCATTTTGGTACAGCCCATCGCAACTTAAAGGAGATTGATCTGCGGTCGTCCTGAGCATGCAAAATGCTGACAGAGTCCCCTTTGGGATTCAGTTTCCTCTCTAGCTCTCTTTCTTCAGGAATGGTATAAAACAGGTTGCTGACTGAGTCAGACCAAAACCACGCCCTACCTGTGTCTTTTTTGTTGATTACATTGTCGCCGTGGTAATAAAACAGTTTGGTCCATTTTTTGGTAGCATCTTTTATTTCCTTGCCGTCTGTACTATATTCCACATAGGTCCAATAGGTGCTGTCCTTTTTTGTCGTGTCGCAATACGCCCAGTGGTTATAGGAGGCACCTTCTGTCCAAGTCAACAAACTAAAATGAACACTACCTACTCCGTCGTAGTAAGCACTAAAGTACTGATCTTTTTCAAACCAGTCGTTGCCCGCTGCATATACATCAGAGGATGTGTTTACCAGCAGCAT
>JAKSNM010000064.1 GCA_024399785.1 Paludibacteraceae bacterium | reverse complement strand
GCGGGGCGGGTGGTGCAAGTGGTGTAAGTAGTTTCTTAAAATACACCCGCGCGCGTGGGGATATATATACAACTACTTACACCACTTACACCGCTTGCACCATATTTGATAAAAAAACTACTGTTGGGCGGCGAGTTCGGCACGGATGACTGCCAACATAAAGCCACGGATGGTAGGATAAATTTTAGGAACGGCAGCCTTGGCAGGTTTGCGGCTGAAAAGAGATGCCGTTTTGCCAGATGGAGTAGGTAGATTGGGCGCAATAGATGCCCATTCATCGGCATAAGGATTCTCCGTATAACGCGCAAACTTAGCTTGCCACTCTTCTGCTTTTTCAGGATCTCGCGCTTCGGCATATAAACGCTGGAGCGCAGCCGAATAGATGGCACGATTGGTCTGACACGGTTTGGACCAAGCACCTTTGTGAGGACGAAGGGGATAACACTCCTTGGGCCCCAGTGTGCCATTGGAACGTGTTTTTTGACGCGTAACAACAATCTCTCCTCTGCTGTTACGTCTTTTGCTAACAGCACCATGGAAAGCCTCAAATGGGTAAACGGGTTGAAATTGCATAGTTGTAATTTTGTTTAAGTTAGGTGTAAAAAAGACTCCGATAGGTTTCAAATAGTCTATTTATCGTCTATTAATAGTCTAATGATAGTCTATAAATAATCTAGAGTGCAAAGATACGAAAAATTTTTGAATTGTGCAAATTTTTATGCAATTTATTTGCATATATCAATTTTTTTTTGTAACTTTGCAACCGAAATAGCGCGTATGTGCGTGCGTGAGATGAAATGATGCAGTACAAGAATATTCTTTTTGATTTGGGTGGAGTGCTGATAGACCTGGATGTGAAGCGCTCGCTGGATGCTTTCGCAAAACTGGTGAAAGCACCTGCTGGCGTGGGGAAAATACCCACTTCGGTGAGCGAAATGGTGACGGCAGACGGGCTGCTGGGCGGGCACACGTCCGAACTGATAGACCAATACCAAATAGGCGCCATCACAACGGATCAGTTCATAGATGCTATCCTGACCCAATGCCAACCCACCACTACCCGCCAACAGATAATAGACGCGTGGTACGCCATGCTGCTGGGCGTTCGGAAAGAGAAAAAAGAACTGCTGCACCAACTGATAGCACAAGGCAAACAAATCTACGTACTGAGCAACATAAACGACCTGCACGTGGAGTGGACTATGGACCATTGCCCCGAACTGAAACAAGCCAACCGACTATTCTTCTCAAACGAGATAGGTATGAGCAAACCCGACCCACGCTGCTATGAACTGGTGCTGCGCGAGACAGGCATCCAACCCGAGGAGACGGTTTATGTAGATGATCTGCTGCCCAATATAGAGGCAGGAAAGGCGTTTGGCTTGCAATGTATACACGCAGTAGATGATAGCTGGATGGAGACAATTAGACAATTAGACAATTTGTAAATTAGTAAATTAGTAAATTAGACAATTATACGATGGAATTTAAGTACGAACCAATGTTTCAACTCGGTAAAGACGAGACCGAGTATTATCTGCTAACCAAAGACCATGTGTCGGTTAGCGAGTTTGAAGGACACGAAATACTGAAAGTGGATGCCGAAGGCCTCACGATGATGGCACAACAGGCTTTTCATGATGTCAGTTTCATGCTTCGCCGTAGCCACAATCTGCAAGTAGCTAAGATACTGAACGACCCCGAGGCCAGCGAAAACGATAAATACGTAGCCCTGACTTTCTTGCGCAATGCCGAGATAGCCGCCAAAGGACAATTGCCCCTATGCCAAGACACAGGTACAGCCATTATTCATGGCGAAAAAGGACAGCAGGTGTGGAGCGCCTCGATGGCGGAGGGTATAAGCGACGAGGAAGCACTCAGCCGTGGTGTGTTTAATACCTACACCCAATGCAACCTGCGCTATTCACAAAACGCCCCTCTGACCATGTATGAGGAGGTGAATACCAAATGTAACCTGCCTGCCCAAATAGACATTGAGGCCAGCGAGGGAGCTGAGTACCGTTTCCTATGCGTGACCAAAGGTGGCGGCAGCGCCAACAAGAGCTATCTGTATCAAGAAACCAAAGCACGCATACAGAACCCAGGCACGCTGATTCCGTTCCTGGTAGAGAAAATGAAATCGCTGGGTACAGCCGCTTGCCCTCCCTATCATATCGCTATTGTGATAGGTGGTACATCGGCCGAGAAGAACCTGCTGACGGTCAAATTGGCTTCTACGCATTACTACGACAGCCTGCCTACCACAGGCAATGCTTCGGGACGTGCTTTCCGCGATGTAGAACTGGAGAAACAACTGCTGCAAGAGGCTTATAAGATAGGTCTGGGTGCCCAATTCGGCGGCAAGTATATGGCGCACGATGTGCGCGTAGTACGTCTGCCTCGTCACGGCGCCAGTTGCCCAATCGGCTTGGGCGTGAGCTGCTCGGCTGACCGTAATATAAAATGCAAAATCAATAAAGAAGGTATATGGATTGAGAAAATGGATGCCAATCCAGGTGAACTAATCCCTGCTGCTCTGCGCCAGGCTGGCGAAGGCAACGCAGTAGAGGTGAACCTGAATCAGCCCATGTCGGAGGTGTGCAAACAACTGACTAACTATCCTATTGGTACACGCCTGAGCCTAAACGGCACCATCATCGTGGGTCGCGATATAGCCCACGCCAAGATCAAAGCGCGTTTGGACGCTGGTGAACCTATGCCAGAGTACCTGAAGAATCACCCAATCTACTACGCTGGACCAGCCAAGACTCCTGCTGGTATGCCTTGCGGCTCGATGGGACCAACTACGGCAGGCCGAATGGATCCGTATGTGGATGAATTCCAAGACCACGGTGGCTCGCTGATCATGCTCGCCAAAGGTAACCGCTCGATAGATGTGACCAACGCTTGTCAGAAACATGGCGGATTCTACCTGGGTAGCATAGGTGGCCCCGCTGCTGTACTGGCACAAGAAAATATCAAATCGATAGAGTGCGTAGAATATCCAGAACTGGGCATGGAAGCTATCTGGAAAATAGAAGTGGAGAATTTCCCTGCATTTATCCTGGTAGATGACAAAGGTAACGATTTCTTCAAACAACTAAAACCCTGCACGGGATGCAAGATTCTCTAAGTTTTTGGCAACGGATACGCATCAAACGTCGCATTAGCGTGATGGATGACCACACCCTGACTGAGTTGTGGTCGTTCAGAATATCCAGTCTGGGTCTCGTAATCCTATTTACACTCCTATTCGTTATTACGCTGGTGGGACTATCTATTGCTATCGTGTTTACCCCTGTGCGCAATGTGTTGCCAGGTTACAACCAAAACTTACGCAACCAACTGATGACGCAGTCAGAACGGCTGGATTCGCTGGCAAACACAGTAGAACTGCAACGCCAATACCTAAGCGTGATACGCGACATCACGGCAGGCGAGGTGAGCACCGATTCGGTGCAGCCATTGGATAGCCTGCAATTGGTGTTTCAAGAGCAATTGATGCAAGCCAAGATGGAGGCAACGGAGGAGTTTGTAGAGCAATACGAACAAAAAGAGAAAGACAATATGCTGCTCTTTGATGTGCAGAACGTGATCCCTGTGGCTACTATCTTTCGTCCTGCACACGGCGTGATTGTTCGCCAATACGCTCCTCAATCTGGCCTGTATGGTGTGCGTATCCAAACACCAGACAAAGAGAATATAACAGCAGTGCTGACAGGTAGTATCATTTACACCAACTATGAATTGGACAATACTTACACCGTAGTGATGCAGCATGCCAACTATATCAGCACGTATCGCCACATAGGCGTACTGACCAAACAAGTGGGCGCCAACCTGAAAGCAGGCGAGACATTGGGGATAGTCCATAGCGACGGACTGCTGGACTTTGAATTGTGGAAAGAGGGACAACCAATTAATCCCGAAGAAGTAATCGCATTCTAGAATGATAAAGAAAATAGCCATATTAGGTAGTACGGGTTCAATAGGAATACAAACACTGGATGTTGTGCGCAACAACCCTGACCGTTTTGAGATATATGCTATTTGTGCCAATCGTAGTGTAGAAAAACTAATCGAACAGGCACGCGAGTTCCACCCAGAAATGGTGTGCATAGCCGACGAACGTTACTACGACCAATTAAAAACGGCCTTACAGGACCTGCCATGCAAAGTGTGGGCTGGGGCAGACGCCATAGCCGATATGGTGACGATGCCTTCGATTGATGTGGTGGTAGCCGCTATGGTAGGCTATGCAGGACTGCAACCCACCATGGCAGCCATACGAGCAGGCAAGACCATTGCCCTGGCCAACAAAGAGACGATGGTGGTAGCTGGCGAACTAATCTGCGACTTGGCACAACGTTATCATACTCCTATCTTGCCCGTAGATAGCGAACATAGTGCTATCTTCCAAAGTCTGGTGGGCGAAGGCGACAACCCTGTGGAGAAAATTCTCTTAACCGCCAGTGGGGGTCCGTTCCGCACCTACTCGCCAGACCAAATGCGCACTGTGACAGCCGCACAAGCCCTGAAACATCCCAATTGGGAGATGGGAGCCAAGATAACCATCGATTCAGCCAGTATGATGAACAAAGGCTTTGAGGTGATAGAAGCCAAATGGCTGTTTGGCGTTGGATATGACCAAATAGAAGTATTGGTTCATCCCGAGAGTATCGTTCACTCAGCCGTGCAGTTTGCCGATGGCGCTATCAAAGCCCAACTGGGCGCACCCGATATGCGACTGCCGATACAATATGCATTGACTTATCCCGATCGGGTAAAAAGCACTTTCCCACGGGCAGACCTATTCGCATTAAAGGATTTGCACTTTGAAAAACCCGATTTGGAGCGTTTCCCCAACTTGCGTTTGGCATACGAGGCAATAGAGAAGGGTGGTAACATGCCCTGCATACTAAACGCCGCCAACGAAGTAGCCAACCTGGCTTTCCGAGAGGGACGTTGCGGATTCTTGGAAATGTCCGAGCGCATAGCCGCCACGATGGC
>JAKSNM010000063.1 GCA_024399785.1 Paludibacteraceae bacterium | reverse complement strand
CGATACGGAAGTATTTGCGGTTGCTTCCACCATTCAGAATCTGTTCCATATAGTTCTATTCTTCGTTTGCTTATGATTGTTCTATATTATGTTCGCTTATAGATTTAAATTGTTCTATATTATGTTTGCTTATAGATTTAGATTATTCTATATTCTGTTTGCTTATAGATTTAGATTGTTATATAATTATTATTGTTGTTCTCTGTTCTCTTTTATCTGCTTTCTGTAGGCACTTGCGCCGTCCTCTAAACTTGCTCTCCTCGCTAAACTCGTTTCTGTCTTCCTCTCAATGGGGGGAGGGTAGAGGTGTGACTTTTGATAGCGAGAACTGAAAATGATTGCAAATTTAGCAAAATTTCTGCATATTTGCAACTTTTTTGCATTTTTTCCCTTAAAATATTTGCCTATGTCAAAAAAAAGCAGTACCTTTGCACTCGCTTTTGAGAAAAGCAATGTGTTCTAACGAATACCGCACCCTCAAAAATCAGCTTGTTTGATTTTTGAAAGGAGCCGTCTCCCTAGCTCAGCTGGCTAGAGCAATTGACTCTTAATCAATGGGTCGAGGGTTCGAATCCCTCGGGGGACACAAAACAGAAATGGACATCCAATTGGGTGTCCATTTTGTTTTGTCCCGAGGGATTCGAAGAATCCCTCAAACCACTCCGCTGGCTCTTTGAGCCATGGTGCAACGAGCACATACAGGGTAGCGCGACGCACCTACTTCCTTTGGTATTCGGAGGAATTGCGTTTCGCAAGGGAGTGCCGAATCCCTCGGGGGACACACAAAAAAAAGGATGCACAATGTTGCATCCTTTTTTTTGTGTAAAAGTTAGTGATGGTCATTTGCAGATAAAGTAGATAGCATCATCTTATGAATAAGTTCACAAGTGAAGAATATCTACTTTAGAGAATAAGCCTGATCCCAGAAGATATACTCCATCTCTGTGGCGATAAGGAATGCGTCTAACATTTGTTTTTGACGTGTTGGCGATTCATTATCTGCCAATAAGTTGATTAGTTTAAGTGCATTCAGTACACCTTCATCCATTAAATCCGAGGCATAGCAACTAATCCATTCATGATAAGGATTGTGCTCAGCGTCTTTTTCGATAGAAAGGATATACTTCCCTACCTCATTATAGACCCACATACAAGGCAACATGGCAGCCATCGCCATCGACAAATCCTCAGGATTGAAAAATTGACGCGTATGGTTCATGTAGTCTAATGTACCTTGCAGCGGTTGTGCATCGGTTCCTCCAAATTCCGTCATCAACATCTGATGAAGTGCTTCCTCAGCAGCTATACCTTCTTGAGCGAATTGTACGAAAAGTTCTTGCATTCTGCTCTTAGGTAGCATGTGAGCTAAACGCATAAACTCGTCGCCATAATTGGCAACATAGATGCAGTCTTGCTCTAAATAGGTTTTGAAACTATTACGAGAGAGTGTACCAGCGGCCATCTCTTGTAAGAAAGGGTGCGCACAAATACGCGCCATGATAGGTTGTGCTTGTTCCCAAGCACGTTCAGTAAATGATTTCATTTTTCCTTAACAGCATTACCTGTTCAGGTTCAAAGGGTATTATCTCAGCCATCATAGGCACCCCTAAACACGAACAAATGGTTAATATTCCGTTGCAAAGGTACACAAAAATTTTCGATCTTGCAAATTTGGAGGCAATTATTTGTTATTTTCAATCACCCATCTACCATTTTTGCGAGTACAATCACAGAGAATTTGTATCATCTTTTGTGTCATTTGCTTGAGACATAAATGAATCATTAGCCGTTATATGAACATTTGATGAACATTTTACATTGGCTAATTTTTTCTTATCAAAATCTTCTCATAACATAATGAGAATCAGTCTATTTACCGCCAATAAGTTCCAAATATTTATCCAACAACGACAATACTCTAAGAGCCGTTACACGGGAGATTTTGAACCAAAGACCGCATCGTCAAACGTGTCATCACCTTAGTCGAGGCCGGACAGTTGTAATGTACAAAAACACCTGTCTATAGATTAAAAATCTATTTCATGGCACTTTTATTTGCCTATTCCAAATTATTGTTGTATATTTGCATTCAAATTGTAGAAAAACTGCAAATGAAACACTGTATCTTCATATTATCCGTCCTATCGCTATTTACAGCGTGTGCGAAAGCACCCCGTACTATCATTGAGCAAGCCACTATCACCACTTGTCTCGACAGTTTACAAGCGCGTTACCCTTCTGCCGATTTGTCACTTGCCGAGCGCGGTATCCGTCAAGCCGCCAGCTTATGGACTAAAGAGGACGGCTCCGAAATCGACTTTGTTACACTAGTTACTTCCCATTATGCTGCCACACCGCAAGAGCGCACTGCTTTACTTGAGAGTTTAAGTCGGATGATGGAAAGTGTACGCCGTCATAACGAGGAAATGATGATGGAACTCCAACGCCCCATTGCCTTAACAAATGCCAGTGAACCAACCGCTGTGGACGAGATACTCTACGGTTATTCGCCTTCAGGACATTTCTACGACGATTTCTTTGCCAATAAGGTGGCGTTTATTGCTATGCTCAATTTCCCACAATACACATTAGCGGAGAAAGATAGTTTAGGTGCTACATGGACTCGTGAAGAATGGGCAGCAGCTCGCATGGGGGATGTGTTTGCCGTTCGCGTTCCTGGTGAAGCCACCGCTAAACTATATCAAGCCATCGGCGATGCGGATATGTACATAGCCGATTACAACATTTATATGGGTAATCTCCGCACAGAGGATAATCGTCAACTATGGAAGGACGATGTTGTGCTGCTCAGTCACTGGAACTTGCGTGACGAACTCAAATCCAACTATGCCACCGGTGATCAAGACAAACAGGAGATGATTTATCAAGTGATGCAACGCATCATCCGTCAGGAGATTCCTTCCGAGATTATCAATTCCAACCGCTATATATGGAAACCCTATTCCAATACAGTAGAGGATCAAACGGGTTATCCTATTGTCTTAGATAGGGAACCCGACACCCGTTACCAACATATCCTTAATACTTTTGCCGTACAGCAGATGATGGACCGTTATTATCCAATGCAGCCAACATCCGTTTTGCGCAATTTCGAGTTGGATATGGAGATTCCCGAAGCCGAAGTGGAACAGATATTCACCCGCCTACTCTCCTCTAACGAGGCAAAAGCAGTAGCCGCTCTCATTCGTGAGCGTCTCGGTCGCGACTTGCGTCCATACGATATCTGGTACGACGGATTCAAAGGCCGTAGTGCTATATCAGAGGACGAGTTGACGGCTAAGACCCGTCGTCTCTATCCAGACGCCGAAGCATACCATCGCGACATGCCGCGTATGTTGCAAAATATAGGTTTTACCGCCGAGCGGGCACAATTCCTTACCAACCATATCTCCGTTGACCCCGCTCGCGGTTCGGGACACGCTCTGCCTACCGCCGGACGCGAGATGAACTCCCGCTTGCGTACGCGCATCGCGCCTACAGGGATGGATTATAAGGGATATAACATCGCCGTACATGAAATGGGACACAATGTAGAAGAAACTACTTCTATGTGGATTGACCAATACCTACTGGCAGGTATTCCGAATACGGGTTATACCGAGGCATCCGCGTTCCTCTTCCAACAACGCGATTTGCAACTATTAGGATACGGTACCCATTCGGCGGACGATAACACGGTGCTGGATGTATTTTGGGGAATGTATGAGATTATGGGTGTTGGATTGGTGGATATGTATATGTGGCGTTGGATGTATAGTCACCCCAAAGCCACGGCAGCTCAGTTACGGGAAGCCGTTGTGTCTATCGCCAAGGAAGTGTGGAACACCTATTACTATCCTTTGTTGGGAGAGAAAGACTGCATCTTGCTGGGCGTTTATTCGCACATGGTCAATAGTCCGCAATACCTACCCAATTATCCGATTGGACATTTGGTTCATTTCCAATTGGAAGAACACCTAAGTCAGTGTAAGTCTCAAGCCGATTGGGCAAAGGAATACACACGTATCTATCAGCAAGGGCGTCTCACACCTCAACAATGGATGATAGGGGCTGTCGGAACTAAACTGAGTGTAGAACCCGTCCTCCGTGCTGTAAATCGTATCATGACACAAAAGTACAAAAAAAATACGCAGTCTTGCAAATTTTAGGCAAAATATTTGCATATACGCCAAAATATTTATACCTCTACACAGAATTTTGATATGATATGAATTTTGAAGGTATTATATTAGGTTTAGCCACATTTTTGTTGATTGGCATATTTCACCCGATAGTGATTAAGAGTGAGTATTACTTTGGTGTCAAATGCTGGCCTGTTTTTCTACTTGCAGGACTGGCAGGCTGTGCCGGGTCGTTATTTGTAAATAACACCTATGCATCTGTTTTGCTAGGGGTGTTCAGTTTCTCCTGTTTCTGGTCCATATTGGAGTTATTTGAGCAACGAGAGCGCGTCAGAAAGGGCTGGTTTCCGAAGAAGTCGGAGTAAATGAATTGGGATATGCGGTTTCTACGTGATGGCATTTTGTCGGTCAAAATAACGCTTTGCCAAGTGTCGGTCAACCCTCGGCTAACCCTTTGACCTATAAGACAGACAAAAGTCAAAAGTAGAAAGTCAAAAGTTTGTAAATTAAGCGCGTAAAAAACATTTAACTCTAAACTAAATACCCCTCTATTATTTTGATTACGAACTTTTGGGGCAAATATAACATACAAAAGTTAATTTTTGCACTTTGCGGCTAAAAAACACGATAAGCCGCATTTTTTGCGGTTTATTTCCACCGATTTGCTTGGTCAATAGTTATAGCATATATATCACAATACTTTTGCAATTGTTCTTGGGTATAGTTTGTTCCAAGAAGTTGCCAAACACACATTGCCTTATGTTTTATTTCTGTTTCTTCATCAATAGAAAACTCATCATGCATAGCGGAAGTAAATTCATCATGTAAAAGTGGAGAATGATTTGCATATATAGTCCATGATACACAATTAAGCCCTCCACCAGCTTTAAGCACAGTATGTATGTCTATCAATTCTATATGTTCACGCGAAATATTTAAGGCAGCACCTAATTGTGTGCATGCTTGTTCATCCTCCTCTGTGTTTAGACGCGGTATAAAGAGTTTGCCATCTACAAGCAAATAGTTGATATATGCCCAGTTATTTTTATGTGGTTTAGCAACATCATAGCGTAGTTCTAACACTTCAAAATGTGGTTGTAACACATGTAATAAGTGCTCTCGCAAATGTGGGTCAAAATTTATATAATTAGTTAGCAATACCCGATTATTGCCAATATAGCGCACCATACCATCTGCATGTCCATAAGGTTCTTCTTTATCCCACGGAATAATAATTGGTTCTGCCCTAAATGCCTCTTGCAATCTATGTAACACCTCAC
>JAKSNM010000062.1 GCA_024399785.1 Paludibacteraceae bacterium | reverse complement strand
GAAAGATTTTTATCTAAACAGCGCAGCGTCTAAACCCTAAATAGCGCAGCGTCTAAACATTCAAACATTAACCAATTAAACATTTTACAATTATGAAAGCTGAAATTCTTAATGACAACACAATCGAACAAATCCGTGATTATTGGAAACGTATTAACGCACCTGTTGTTTTACGTGGATGTCCATCACACCCTGACTTTTTCTCTGTTTACAAAAAACCTAATGCTGACAGAGACACAGCAAACGCTTTCGTGTTGGCTAGCACACAATTCAACCGACTAGAACGAGCCGCACTCGCTTACCAAATGAATGTGCGCCTGCCAGACCCTATGCCCGAAGTTGTCCTGTCTCGTATTTTGGGGAAAACATTATGAAAGTAGCCACCAACGATGCATTATTATTGAAAGTTTGGATGTCACCTAATGCGCCTGTGTTTATACGGCACTATAAACGCGGTGGCAGAGTTGCTCTTTGTCGTAAACCTTCTTGCTCTGTTAAAGAGGTTGAACAGTTTTTTTTGAACGACGAAGTTCTATAACGAACGATGAACGAACAACCAACGAAACGTCAACGAACAATGTTAGGTTCTTTTTACCGCATAGACGTTAACACCTGCGATGCACTGAACTTGTGGGGTAGAGAGGCGATGGTTTACTCCGCGCTTCTCTACCTGTGCAAGGCTGCACCTTATAAAGGCTCTGCCACTGAACTTGCTAATTTTTCTCGCTGTGGTGATAGTACAACAGCCCTTCGTATGCTGTGGTCACTTGAAGAAAAAGGCTTAATCAGTAGAACAAAAGAGGGTATTTCTATACTGCAAAATGCAGAGGAAACACTGCAAAATGCAGTGCAGCCACTGCAAAATGCAGCAGTATCGGTGCAAAATGCAGCGATTTTAAGAGAAAGAACCAAAGAGAATATAAAAGAGAATAATAAAGAGAGTGTGGGTGATAACATGCACACACGCACGCTGGTTTTTGATAAAAATAAAATTTTTGAGCCACCTATATGGAAAGATTGGGAAGCCTTTGCACGTGAACACAAAATAGAATTGCTAGTTTATCAAAAAGCGTGGTGTTACTACATGATGCGGGGGTGGAAAGATGTGCAAGACTGGAAAGCCGCCCTCATGTATTGGGATTTGAAAAATAAAACGTAAATTTACAAAAAAGAATTGATTTACACAAATATTTGCATTGTAAATCGGAAGTACGACTTCCAAAATACAAAGCCAGCCGTTTATTTGGGCTGGCTTTGTTGGTTTTATCAATCTCGGAATTACTTGAGTCCATCGCGTTTGAGCAGGGCATCTATGGTGGGGTCGCCACCGCGGAAACGGCGATAGAGCACCATAGGCTCTTCGGTATTGCCGCGCTCCAACACGTTCTCACGCCAGCGATCGGCTGTCTCTTTATCGAAGATAGAGCCGCGCTCCTGTTGTGCCAATTGGAACTGAGCAAATGCGTCGGCATCCAATAGTTCACTCCATTTATAGCTGTAATAACCAGCTGCATAGCCGCCCGAGAAAATATGGGTGAAGGCGGTGATCATATTCGTGCCCTCAACGAGTGGCATCACTTGCACGCAAGCGGTAGAAGCATTGGTGAAGTTCTCCACAGCTTTCAAGGTGTCGCCATCGGCTACCTCAAACGGAGCGGTCAGGGTGTGCCAAGCCATATCGGAGATAGCAAAACCTAACTGACGGGTGCAGGCATAGGCTGCGTGGTAGTTGTTGGACGCTTTGATCTTGTCAATCAACTCTTGTGGCATAGCCTCGCCCGTGAGGTAATGTTTGGCAAAAGTGTCCAAAAACTCTTTCTCGCCCAGGAAATTCTCGTTGAACTGCGAGGGCAACTCTACAAAGTCGCGAGGCACATTGGTGCCCGATAGCGAAGCGTAGTGACACTTGGTGAGCATGCCGTGCAGGGCGTGACCAAACTCGTGCAGGAAGGTCTCTACCTCGTCGTAGGTGAGTAGGGCAGGTTTGTCCACACTGTCGTTGTGGATAGGACGGGTGAAATTCATCACATTAACAATATGAGGACGACTGTCGCTGCCATCTAGGTCAATGTACTGAGGCTTCATATCGTTCATCCATGCGCCGCCTTGTTTGCCATCACGTGGATGGAAATCGCTGTAGTAAACAGCTACGAATTGGTTGTTGGCATCAAAGACCTCGTATGCCGATACTTCGGGGTGGTAAACAGGTATGTCTTTGTTCTCCACAAAATGCAGTCCGTACAGACGCTCAGCCAAGCCAAACACACCTTGTTTAACAGCCTCTAACTCAAAATATGGACGCAGGATATCGTCAGAGATGCTGTATTTGGCATCTTTTAGTTTCTTGCTATAGTAACTCCAGTCCCAAGGCATGATCTCGCCCTCAAAGCCGATAGAGTTGGCATATTCCTGCAACTCTTTTACCTCGTTTTTCGCAGGTGCCAAATAGGCGTCGCTCAGTTGGTTGAGAAACGACAGCACGGTCTCTTGCGTCTCGGCGCAGGTGTGGTGGAGCGATTTCTCGGCATAGGTGGCTTTGCCAAATAGTTGGGCCACTTCCAGACGGGCATTGGCTATTTGTACAATCAGAGCTGAGTTGTCAAACTCGCCTCCCAACGCACGCGTGTTGTAAGCGCGGTAAAGGGTCTCGCGTAAGGCGCGGTTGTTGCAGTCCTCCATCACAGGGATATACGTGGTAGGTTTCAGATTGAGCATCCAGCCTTGTTTCCCGTTCTGCTCGGCTATATCGCGCAGCATCGACTTGGTGTCGGGGTTCAAACCATCTAATTCAGCCTCGTTCTCCACCAGATAGGTCCATGCATTGGTAGCGTTTAGCACGTTCTGCCCATAGGCAGTGGTCAGGTTACTCAGGCGCATATTCAACTCGCGCAGTTTATCCTTGCCTGCCTCGTCCAAATTGGCACCATTCTCGGCAAAGCCATCGTAGATGTCCTCCAACAGACGCAACTGCTCTGCACTCAGACCCAGGGTGTCGCGGCCGTCATACACGGCTTTGATGCGCTGAAACAGTCCCTCGTTTAGCAGGATAGTGGTGGAGTACTCCGACAGCATAGGTGATAGCTCTATCTCCAGGGCTTGCATCTCGTCGTTGGTCTCGGCAGCAGCCAGGTTAAAGAAGCACGAAGCCACTTTGTTGAGCAACTCGTCTGAGTGTACATAGGCCTCGATGGTGTTCTCAAACGTAGGAGCATCGGGGTTGGCTACAATAGCGTCTATATTGGCTAAACCCTGTTTGATGCCTTCCTCAAAGGCAGGGCGATAGTGCTCCATTTTGATTTCGGAGAAAGGAAACGTGCCATGGGGCGTGTCCCACGACTGATAGTTCATAAAGGGGTTTTTGTTGGCGCAACCCATCAGCGCACATGCGGCTAGTGCCATAGTTGTCAGTTTGTTCATATATAAATTGGTTAATCGGTTAATTGTCTAATTTACAAATTTACAAATTGTCTCATTGAAAAAATCGATACAAAAGTATAAAAAAAAACTGAAAGTGCCAAAAAAATTTGCATATTTTAAAAAAAAGTAGTAATTTTGTGCGCTAATTTGCATAAATTTGTTGATTATGGAAGATATTTACAGCTTAGAGTTTTTCAACAACTTCTTGTTCTTGATGAGCATAGTATGTGTAGTCATCTTTGTATCGCTTTATTTTGTAGATGCCGGTTATGGCAAGATGCGTACTGAGAAATGGGGTCCTGCTATCAATAATAAGGTTGGGTGGTTTTTGATGGAAGCACCTGTGTTTGTAGCGATGCTCTATTTATGGGCGCAGTCGTCGGTGAAGTGGCAAATGCCCTATCTGCTGTTCCTGCTTATTTTTGAGTTCCACTATTTCCAGCGTTCGTTTATCTTTCCCTTCCTGATGAAAGGCAATAGCAAGATGCCACTGGCGATTATGTTCCTCAGTGTGATTTGGAACTTGATTAATGGCTACGTGCAGGGCTACTGGTTGTTCTTCCTTGCCCCGATGTATAAGCCTTATAGCGTGCAGTGGCTCACGTCATGGCAGTTCCTGTTGGGTGTATGTATCTTTGCGATTGGATGGGTTATCAATATGCATTCCGACCATGTGATACGCCATCTGCGTCAGCCTGGCGATAGCAACCACTACCTGCCTAAAAAAGGCATGTATAGATATGTCACCAGTGCCAACTACCTGGGTGAGATCACCGAATGGCTGGGCTGGGCTATCTTGACCTGGTCTTGGGCTGGTGCGCTCTTCTTCCTGCTCACATGCAGCAACCTGGTGCCTCGCGCCAATTCGATTTATTTGCGCTATGAGCAAGAGTTTCCACAGGAGTTTGACCGCAAGAGACTGAAACGAATTATTCCGTTTATTTATTGATACACAGTTGATATGAACAATAAGATGTTTACCGAGTTCCAACTCGGTCCGATTACGCTGCGCAACCGTTTTATCCGTTCGGCAGCATTTGAGAACATGTGTTCCAACAATACTCCCAGCCAGATGCTGGAGGATTATCACGTCAGTGTAGCCAAGGGTGGAGTAGGTATGACTACAGTAGCCTATTGTGCTGTAGATCTGAGTGGCGTGAGTTTTGATGGGCAGCTCTATGTGCGCCCCGAAGCGTTAAAAGGATTGAAACACCTCACCGATGCTGTGCATGCCCAGGGGGCTAAAGCCAGCATCCAGTTGGGCCACTGCGGCAATATGACCCACTTTGCTACTTGCCACTGCATGCCCGTGAGTGCCAGCAATGGTTTTAACCTCTATTCGCCTACTATTCATCGTCGTCTCAAAGTGAGCGAGATTAAAGCTTTGGTCAAGAAATTTGGCGAGGCTGTAGATTTCTGCCGTGAGGCGGGGTTTGACTGCGTGGAGATACATGCGGGTCACGCTTATTTGATTTCGCAGTTCATCTCGCCCCGTACCAACCATCGTCACGATGAATACGGCGGCTGCTTTGACAACCGTGTGCGTTTCCTCAATGAGATACTGGATGAAGTGATGCTGCATGCCAAGGACGATATGGCGGTGGTGGTCAAGACCAACATGACCGACGACTGCTGGCGTGGGTCGGATATAAACGAAGGCATCCAGATAGCCAAAGAGATAGCCAAGCATAAAGTGCATGGCATAGTGCTGTCGGCAGGTACGGTCAGTGCCAGCCCTATGACTATACTTGGTGGCGCGATGCCTATCAAAGCCCTGGCTGGTTATATGCCTGGCAAGATGTGGTGGCTCAAAGCCGCTTTGCTATGTGGCGGAGGCAAGATGATGATCAAGACCTCGCCTTTCCGCGAACTATACCTGATGGATTGGGCCAAACAGTTCCAAGCTGCTTTTGCAGCCGATCCTGCGCTAAAAGATACCAACCTGATCTACGTAGGCGGTGTGCAGAGTGGCGACAGTTGCCAAAAGATTATGGACGAGGGCTTTGAACTGTTCCAACTGGCCCACGTGCTAATTAAAGATCCTGAGTTTGTGTACCATGTGGAGGAGAATCCGCATTATAGCGCCAAGTGCCGCCGTAGTAACTACTGCGTAGGACGTATGTACACCAAAGAGATGAAGTGTCACGAGTGCGTCGAGCGCGATGGCGAGGCTATACCTGCAGCTATGCAGCGTGAGGTAGAGCAGTTGGAACAACGCTGGAAACAATAATT
>JAKSNM010000061.1 GCA_024399785.1 Paludibacteraceae bacterium | reverse complement strand
AGGCTTCTAAGCATCGATCGGTGCCACATTTGTGGTCGCTACGTGTCATCACTACTTGACCACCAAAGCCAAGCACGGTGTTGTAGATTCGTTCGTCATCGGTTGCGACAACTACTAAATCGAGAGATTTCTTCGCTTGCTCATATACGCGCTGAATCATAGGCTTGTCGCCTATCATAGCTAGTGGCTTCCCTGGAAAACGGGTAGAGGCATAGCGTGCTGGTATAATTCCTATAAACTGCATATTTTGGTTAATAAATTAATGGCTCCTCCAATGGTTCTTACTTGTGCGATAGTGGCAAAGCGTTTGCCTTTTTCTTCACGCATTTGGCACCGTTCGCCTTTTTGATAAATATAGTTGAGTATTTTGCCAAATGCTTCGCTTTGCCAATAGGACTCTTTGTGGGTGACGAAATAGATGGTCATCCGTTCGCCTTTTAGATAAATTTTCTCTATACCAAGCAGGCAACACAACCACCTTAAACGCACTACGTTCATCAGTTCCTCCGCTTCATCGGGCAGGGGACCGAAACGGTCGATTAGGCGTTTTTTGTAAGCAACCAACTCGTCTTCGTTGCGCAAACTGTCTAACTCACGATACAAGGTGATACGCTCAGAGATGTTTTCGATATATGTGCTAGGAAAGCATAAGTTTAAATCGCTTTCCAACTGACTGTCCGAGCACCATGACTTAAACGCTTCGTTTTGTTTATTCTCGGACTTATGCGCTTTGTTGTCTGCTATGTTGTCTAGATTCAACTCTTCTTTCAACTCTTCTACTGCTTCGTTCAAAACACGTTGGTAGGTCTCATAGCCCAATTCGGCAATAAAGCCGCTTTGTTCTGCTCCCAACAGGTTGCCAGCTCCGCGTATGTCTAAATCTTGCATGGCGAGATTAAATCCACTGCCCAAATCCGAGAAGGTGGCCAATGCATCTAGTCTTCGTCTGGCCTCTGGAGTAAGCAATTCACGGTCAGGAGTGACTAGATAACAATAGGCTTTGCGGTTGCTACGTCCTACACGTCCACGCAGTTGATGCAAGTCACTTAAACCATAGTGCTGCGCCGAGTAGATAATCATCGTATTCACATTAGGTATATCTACACCAGACTCAATGATGGTGGTGGAAATCAAAATATCGTAGTCATAGTTGATAAAAGCCTCTAAACGTTGTTCCATCTCGTCGGTAGGCATTTGACCATGGGCTATGATAATACGGGCTTCGGGACATAGACTATGTATCTTGCGTTCAATACGGTCTAGCATCTCAATGCGGTTGTTTACTACAAAAATTTGTCCGTTACGACTCAGTTCTATATCGATAGCCTCTTTGATGATATCCTCATCTTCTACTCCAATTATTTCGGTTTGTACGGGGTATCGGTTTTGGGGAGGTGTAGTCATTACGCTCAAATCGCGTGCTCCCAATAGACTGAATTGCAACGTGCGGGGAATAGGGGTGGCAGTAAGAGTGAGCACATCTATATTGGTGCGCAGGCTTTTGATTTTCTCTTTTACTGCTACGCCAAATTTTTGTTCTTCGTCAATAATGAGCAACCCCAAGTCGTGCCAAACTACATTTTTCCCCACCAGTTTATGCGTGCCTATCAATATATCAATTTTGCCATCTTTCAATTCTGCTAATATGTCTTTGACTTGCTGAACCGTTTTGGCACGTGATAGATATTCCACTTTTACGGGAAAATTCTTGAATCGCTCTGTAAAGGTTTGGTAATGTTGTAGAGCCAGTACGGTGGTAGGTACCAATACAGCCACTTGTTTGCCATCAGTTGCAGCCTTGAAGGCCGCACGCATAGCCACTTCGGTCTTGCCAAATCCTACGTCACCACATACTAGACGGTCCATAGGCATGCTGCTTTCCATGTCGTGTTTTATGTCTATTGTGGCTTTGGCTTGATCGGGTGTGTCTTCATAGAGGAACGAGGCTTCTAACTCGTGCTGCATATAGCCATCTGGTGTGTAAGCAAATCCTTGCTGACGTTTGCGTTTGGCGTAGATTTGAATCAGATCACGAGCAATATCTTTCACTTTGTCCTTCGTCCGTTCTTTCAAGCGTTCCCATGTGCCCGAACCGATACGACTGATAGTTGGCGCTGAGCCTTCTTTACCTTTGTATTTACTGATACGATGCAAGTTGTGAATGCTCACAAATATGGTATCACCATCGCGGTAGGTCAGGCGAATCATCTCTTGTGGCTTGCCGTTTACCATTGTGGTGACTAGTCCTCCAAACTGTCCTATGCCGTGGTCACTATGCACTACATAATCGCCCAAACGAAGTTGGTTGATCTCTTTTAACGTCACTATGGCTTTGCCACGTCTTGCATTTTCACTACGCAAAGTTACACGGTGGTAACGCTCAAATATTTCGTGGTCGGTATAGCAGCATACACAGGCGTCACGATCTATCCAACCCGCATGCAGGGTGTGGTCCACACCGTTGAAGTGTAGTGATGTATCTTCTAAACTATCTATGATAGATTGCAAACGATCCAACTGCTTCTTTTGATCGGCTAGAAGATAGATTTGGTAGCCATCTTGAATATGTGTGTGCAGGTCCGTTGCTAGGATGTCGAAGTTTTTGTTAAAGGTAGGTTGGGGTAGGGTGTTAAAAGCTATCTCTTCGTAGTTGGGAAATGTGCTTTTGTCGCGTATTTCCAATGTGTCTAGGTTTTCTAGATAATCTAGACTTTCTAACTTAAATTTCACCAAAGACCAATCATTGCTGGCCCATATCGCATCTTTGGGCAGATAGTCCATCAGCGTACTTGTTTGCTCCGTTTGTTGTGCGTCTGCTGTATTGCCTACTATTTCGATGGCATCTGTTTTGTCTGCACTTAATTGTGTTTCTATGTCAAAAGTGCGAATGCTATCAACCTCGTCTCCGAAAAGGTCTATTCGATATGGGTCGTCGTGACTGTAACTATATACATCTACAATACCTCCACGCACAGCGAATTGTCCTGGCTCGTACACAAAATCTACTTTGGTGAAGCCGAGATCGAGTAACTTTTCTTGCAGCAAACTTTCTGCAATTGTTTCGCCCACTTTTACCAACAATGTGGATCGCGCCAATGTCTCTTTTTGGGGAACGGACTCTGCCAAGGCTTCTGGATAGGTGACAATGGTTAGGGAACTATGTGCATCTGTTAGGGCGGCGAGTACTTCGGTTCGTTGTATAGCCATAGCTTCGTCTATGCCTTGCCGACGGCGGTGGGATGTCGGAAAGAAGAAGACATGTTCTTCTAGACAATGCAAATCTCCATATATATATTGCGCATCATCCGCATTATCTAGCACTATAAGCATAGTGCGTTGGCCACCTATGGCTTTCAAGGCAATGCTTCTCGCCGACCCATACAAACCACTTAGCAAAAGGTGTTTGCACCCCTTTGCATCCAGCCTACTTTGAATTGCTTCATATTTGGGACTGCGGCTGAGAAGGTCGTATAAATCGTTTATCGTCAATGTGATTCTACCCCAATTTAACGCTACAAAGATACGAATTATTGTGTATATATGCAAGAAATTGCAAAAATATTGTATATTTTTCTTTAAAATTTGTTTATTCAAAAAAAAAGTAGTAACTTTGCGCGATATTATGGAGTTCATTCACGTAAAAATTTAATATAAACAATTAATTTAATCAAATCATGGCAGAAGAAAAATTAAATCTGTTGGCTGATTTTCCCGCTATATCCACCAAGACGTGGAAGGAGAAAATCGTAACAGATCTAAAAGGCGCTGATTACGAGAAAAAACTTGTATGGCGCACACCAGAAGGCTTCAATGTACAGCCTTTCTATCGTCAAGAGGACCTAAAGGGTCTGAAAACTACAGTTTCCGCTCCTGGACAATTCCCTTACGTGCGTGGCACAAAGGCTTCCAACGAATGGGCTATTCGCCAAAACATTTGCGCTTGCAAATCAGCTCGCAAGGCTAACGAAAAGGCTTTGGAAGTGTTGGGCAAAGGCATTACGTCTCTTGGATTTTGCTTGGATGCAGACAAACTGAATTATCACTTTATCAAGACTTTGCTCAATGGTATTGATGCGCGTGCTATTAACATCAACTTTAATATCTGCATGTGCAAAGCTCCTGAATTGGCAGGTATTTTGGTGCGCTATTATGGCCGTTGTGGTTACGACTTCAAATCGGTTTATGGCTCTATCAATGTGGATCCTATCAAGGCTATGCTGCTCAAAGGCAAGAACCTGAGCCGTGAGCAAGTTGCTGAAAGACTGGTTGCTACTGTCAAGGCTGCTAAAAGCCTGACCAACTATCGTGTAGTGGCTGTTAACTCTGTGGCTATCAACAATTCGGGCGCTTATTGCGCACAAGAGTTGGCTTACGCTCTAGCATGGGGTGCTGAATACATGACTATGATGACTGAGGCAGGTCTTCCTAACTATCTGGCTGCTCGTGAAATTCGTTTCAATATGGGTATCGGTGGCAACTATTTCATGGAGATTGCCAAATTCCGTGCCGCACGTCTATTGTGGGCTAAGATTGTAGAGGCTTACAAGGCTCCTATCTTTACCACCGCTCTGCGTGAGGCTGCTAAGATGAACGTTTGCGCTGAGACTTCTCGTTTCAATATGACCATCTTTGATGCTTACGTTAACCTGCTCCGTTCGCAGACCGAGACCATGTCTGCTGCTTTGGCAGGTGTTGATGAAATCGTGGTTACTCCATTTGATGTTACTTATGAGCAACCTACCGATTTTGCTGAGCGTATTGCTCGTAACCAACAACTGATGTTGAAAGAGGAGGCACATTTTGATAAGGTTGTTGACCCTGCTGCTGGTTCTTACTATATTGAAAACCTAACCGCTAGCATCGCTGCTGAGGCTTGGAAGCAATTCCTGGCTATTCAAGACAATGGTGGCATGTTTGAGATGGTAAAGGCTGGTAAGGTACAAGAGGCCGTTGCTGCCAATCTAAAAGCTCGTTTGAGCGATGTGGCTAAACGCAAAGAGACTTTGCTGGGTTCCAACCAATTCCCTAACTTTACTGAAAAAGCTGCTAAGAAAATCAAAGCTACTGCTTGTGGTGCTTGCTGCTACCAAAACAAAGGCGAGTTAGCTACTCTGCCTGTTGCTCGTGCTGCTGAGGAATTTGAGAGTCTGCGTCTTGAAACTGAGGGCGCTAAAAAGCAACCTGTTGCCTTCATGTTGACTATTGGTAATTTGGCAATGCGTATCGCTCGTGCCCAGTTCAGTTGCAACTTCTTGGCTTGTGCTGGTTACAAGGTAATTGACAACAATGGCTTCAAGTCTGTTGCCGATGGTATCAAGGCTGCTCGCAAAGCCAAAGCTGATATTATCGTTCTATGCTCTAGCGATGATGAATATGCTACCTTTGCCCCACAAGCTTGGCTTGAATTGCAAGGTGCCAAAGAGATGTTCATTGTGGCTGGTGCTCCTGCTTGCATGGAAGACCTGCAGAAACTGGGCATCCAGAACTTCATCCACGTTCGTTGCAACGTGCTCGATACACTCAAATCGTTTAATCAACAACTCCTCAATAAGTAATAGCTATGAAACCTAATTTCAAAGATATTGATATCAAAAAAGTAGCTGCTTCACACGTTGAAGGAGCCAATGAATCCAACTGGCAAACGCCTGAATTGATTGACGTTAAGCCTGTTTATACCAAAGAGGACTTACAGGGCATGGAGCATTTGAATTATGCTGCTGGTCTGCCTCCTTTCTTGCGTGGCCCGTATAGCGGCATGTATCCTATGCGTCCTTGGACTATTCGCCAATATGCAGGTTTCTCTACTGCTGCCGAGTCCAACGCTTTCTATCGTCGTAACCTTGCTTCTGGTCAAAAGGGTCTGTCTGTAGCCTTTGACCTGCCTACCCACCGTGGCTATAATGCTGACAATATGCGTGTTGTGGGTGATGTGGGTAAAGCTGGTGTTTCTATCTGCTCTTTGGAGGATATGAAAGTTCTCTTTGCAGGTATTCCTTTGAATAAGATGTCCGTTTCTATGACCATGAACGGTG
>JAKSNM010000060.1 GCA_024399785.1 Paludibacteraceae bacterium | reverse complement strand
ACTGTCAGAAGTCAGGAAACCACATACACTACTATTTTGCTGCACAAAAAGGCTCGTTAGATGGCAGCAGAAAAACGTGAATAAACCGAGCCAATGTATTGCGATCAACCTTACATATTTTAGCAATCTGTCGTTGTGAAATGCCAGCAGCAAGAAGTTCTTTGACAAGATTCTCTTTTTTTGCGAGTTTGTAGTGCTCGAGTTTAGGCGCCATCCCTTTTGGACGACCTAAAACAACACCTTCCGCTTTCTTACGAGCAAGAGCTTCTTTCGTTCTTTGACTTATTAGGTTACGTTCTATCTCTGCCGATAAACCAAATGCAAAAGCAAGTACTTTGCTTTGGATGTCTTCACCAAGACGATAATTGTCTTTAATCGTCCAAACACGGCATTCCTTTGTCATGCAAATATTAAGTATCTCCATTATCATAAAGAGATTACGTCCAAGACGACTAAGTTCGGAACAAATAATAATGTCGTCTGAAACAACTTTGTTAAGTAAGACACCCAATTGGCGTTTGTTATAATTCTTTGTACCACTGATGGTTTCTTCAATCCATCCATCAATGTGAAGATTATTACTATTGCAGAACTTATTAATTTCGAATCGCTGGTTCTCAACCGTCTGCTTGTCAGAACTTACGCGAATGTAACCATAAATCATAACTATTTTTTGTGCAAAAATAGAGAAAATATTGTAAGATACCAAATAAAAGATGAATATAAAAAAATAATATGCCTAATATTGTCCAAATAGAAAATTGTATCTATGGGAAAATAAAGAATGTTTCCATGGAACAATGGCTGAACATGCTGAAGACGCACTATAATATAGAACGTGGCTTTGGCGTGTTCATGGACGATTATGTATTACTTGAGCAGACGGATTTAAGATACGAACAAGGACAATTGGTATATTCAGAACGGATAGTATATAATCTTAATCTGACCACAAAGCAACCTGCGCGAGTTAATTGTCCAAGCGAACGAATTGATGCGTGGGAAGATAATTGTGTACATTATGATGCTCACAAAGATAGATATATTGTTCAATACATACACTACTTATGCGAAGATATGCCACTTGTCACAAATCAACTCTGCGAAGCAGATATGCCAATCAGGGGGAATAGTGTACAAGCACCAGCAGAAAGAGAAGTGGAACCTGTCAGGACATCACCTGTCGTTAATCGGCCTGTTATTGTAAATACTCCAGCAAGTCCAAAAGCACCGACCAAGACTATAGAACGAGAAGTCCATTTTAAGCGTTGGAGGAAACATAGTCTTGAGAAGTTGAAAGACCTATATGCTAAGGGATATAAAGCATGGGAGATTGCGTTTTTGATGAATGTTACAGAAGAAGGTGTACGTTATCAATTGACACATTCGTTAGGATATACGCATTTATTTACAGAACCATATTGGAAACCGAGAAAGGTGGAAACATACAAACCAGCAAATACACCTGCACCAAAAGTTTTAAAGACATGGAATGAACTTGTCGTCGGGGATCACGTTGAACATGAAACATACGGGAGAGGATACGTTGCTAGTTTCCGAACGAATAATGGCAATAAATTCATAGCGATAAAATATGATATTGGAATACAAAAAGAATATGTTTATTCTGAATCATGTATAAATAAGTTTTTCACTATCCTAACTAAAAAATAATTCCTGAATAATCATGTCTTTCTATAGATTCTCCTCAGGGTAGAGCCTTAGAGTGCTTTGATAAGAAGGATAATTAGAGACACATAAAATTTATGTCACAGCAAGATGAAATAATTACCAACAGTTTGGAGCCAGGGTATTACAGACATTTCAAGGGGAATTACTATCGGTTGATCGAAGTGGCGAAGCATAGCGAGACACTGGAGCCGATGGTGGTGTATAGAGCTTTGTATGGCGAAAAAGGGCTGTGGGTACGTCCAGCCAGTATGTGGACGGAGATAGTGGATAGACCTGGCTACCACGGACCAAGGTTCGTCAAGGTAGAGGAATCAGAGGTGATAGGGGAGTGAACAAAAGAAATGGTTAGAATAAGATAATGTTTTGTCCACGCGGTTTTTGTAGCGTGTACTATAAAAAAGTAACATTTGTAACTAAAGTTAAAGTAATATGGTTAAACAAAAGCAAGATAGTCATCTAAATGCACAGTTGCTATATGTGATTACAATAGCATGGTTTGTGGCGGCTATTGGGTGCTTTGTAAAAGGGATAGGAAGCATAGCAGCCATATTTGCGACTTTGGGAACCATACATCTAATCTGGGCAATAGTGGTAGATGTGAGAGAAGGGAAGACAAAAGAGTAAAGAAAAGGACCAAGCTATGGGGTGAAAGTGCATTTTTGAAGAAAAAGTTTCTTTTGTGGAAACTTTTTTTTTGTTTTATTGTGGAAAATGCCAAATAATACGAAAAGAAATACAAAATATACGCCAATCGATTTTTAAGAGAGAAACTAAAATAATGAAAAAAATGTATTTTTATTAAAGAAAAACTTGCACATATAGAAAAAATGTAGTATCTTTGCAGCCGAAAATAAACAAAATGTATATTGTGGTGTACAATATATGTATTATTTGTTCTCTACAATGTACATAATGAGTGAATATTTTACATTCGTATTATGGGACGACAAACACTTGGAAAAATGATGCCGCGAGTGGTGGCAGAGAATCTGAAGACGATGGGTGAACAACTGATGCTTGCGCGCAAGCGGCGTCATCTGTCGATGCAAGATGTAGCAGAACGTGCCTCTGTTACACGCTTGACCATATCCAAGGTGGAACATGGCGAACCCACTGTAGCAATAGGTATCTATGCGCGTGTGCTCTACGCCCTCAATTTGGAGAGTGATATATGTCTATTGGCAGGCAATGATGCACTGGGTCGCGATTTGCAGGATGCTGAACTAAAATAGATGGTGCGATTATGAAAGAGATTGATGTATATGCCGACTTTGATTTCTTAGTATCCATTGAGAAGATTGGAACATTGGGCTACGAACAAGTTCGTGGCAAGGATCACTTTGCTTTTTCGTACGATACCCATTGGCTGCGCAACCACGGAGGATTGCTTCTGAGTGGTGATGTGATGAATGTACGCGGTGTTCAGCACCCGCGTGAAGATGTTTTTGGCTTTATTAAAGACTCTTTCCCTGATCGCTGGGGACGGTTGCTACTGGATCGCCGCGAGCGACTGATGGCACAAACGGAGAATCGTCCCGTGAGACAATTGTCGAATTACGACTACTTGGTTGGTATTGAAGATTTCACGCGCATGGGAGGTATTCGATACAAAGTACACGATGAGGAATCTTTTATCCATGCTGCGAATCGTTATGCTGTTCCTCCCATAGAGAGTCTGCGTGAATTGTGCGATGCGTGTCATGAGATAGAGCAAGCGGAGGAACGCAACGAGTTGCCAGAACAACGATGGATAGAGCAACTCATTGATCCAGGTACTTCGCTCGGTGGAGCACGTCCTAAGGCCAATGTGGTAGATGCTGACGGCAAACTGTATGTGGCTAAGTTCCCATCTAAGAAAGACGTGGAGGATACGGAGTTGATTGAACATTTCTCTCATTGTTTGGCAGCGGCAGCAGGTATCCGTGTGGCAAAGACACAGGTCGTTAAGATTTCTCACAACCGCCATCTGCTACTCTCCGAACGATTTGACCGAACTGCCGATGGACGACGAGTTCATTTTGCATCAGCGATGTCACTTTTGGGTCTAAGGGATGGTGCTGGTAGTAGTACAGGGAACGGCTATTTGGATATTGTTGATTTTATCATCAAGGGCTGTGTGGATGCTCGGCAGAATCTTCGTGAACTCTATCGTCGTGTTGCATTCAACGTGCTTTTTGGTAATACGGATGATCACTTCCGTAATCACGGATTTCTTTTAACCGCCAAAGGCTGGACACTATCTCCTGCCTATGACATTAACCCTTCCAACAACTCTCATCAGTGCCTGCTTATTGATCCCTATACCGAACAAGCCGATATTCACACCCTATTGGCAGCATGTGAGTACTATATGCTGGATCAACGGGAGGCCTCTGAGATAGTAGAAGAAGTGCGTGCTGCTATTTGCGATTGGCGCAAAGTGGCTACACGTTGTGGTGTTTCACCATCTGAACAACATAGCTTTGCTATGCGCTTGGATAAAATAAAAAGATAAGCAAAGCCCGATGTACACAAAAAAGTGTACAAGACTGGTGTGAGGAGAGTATGGAATAGAAAAAGGGACCAAGCTATGGGGAGGAAGATGATATAAATGCAGCACTTTTAGGGGTGCTGCATTTGTTTTTTGGTGCTTGTATGGCAAAAAGAGTAATTTTATTTGCATATATTAAAAATTCTTTGTATATTCGGACGCCGCCTTGCTGAAAGCAATTCCCCCGAATGTACGTTCGCGTCTTTATTAAAACAGGCAAATTCGTGCCACTCGGCATACGCCTTAGATAGTCGTTTTTCTATCGTCTTTTGTGTGCAAGCACCCACAGCCGTTACAAAAAATACCTATCTATAGATTAAATATCAATTTATTGCCCTTAATATTTGCCTGTTCCAAATTTTTGTTGTATATTTGCAACTGCAAAGGTTTTTGCATTTAATAAACAGAAGATAGATAACAAAAAATATAAACAAACATGAAAAAACTCTTATTTATTTTGGCAGCGGTGTTGCTGGGCAGCATCGGACTGCAAGCAGGAAACACAATTACCTATAAAGCTACGGCAATATTGACAGGGTATAATAGTAGTCTAAAAGTAGGAGAAACCACATTTGGTCCCAGAATCACCAGTCACGAATTCTCTGATAGTATAGGTACGATTACCTGCGCTGGAGAGATTACAAAGATTGACAATAACGCTTTTCAACGAAATCCCAGCTTGAGAGCCATAGAGATACCCTCTTCCGTAAAAACGATTGGAACGTATGCTTTCTATAGTTGTACTTATTTGCGAGACATAGAGATTCCCAGTTCTGTTACAGCGATAGGTGCGAATGCTTTCTACAATTGCGCCAGTTTGGCATTGGTGAAAGTGAACTGGACAGATGAACAGTCAATCGTTCCAATTGATAACACGGTGTTTCGGCAAATTGCCAACGGCGCGATACTGCTAGTACCAGCTGGTACGGTTAATCTCTACCGAGATGTAGATGGTTGGATGGACTTTAGTAATATAGTAGATCCTGTTCAAATTACTTATACCGCCTCGGCACAATTGAATAGAACCTGGCTAAGCATAGGCGCAGTCACTTTTGGATCCCCGATTGTTGCTCACGATTTCTCCAATGGTGTGGGTACGATAGTTTGTGCTGGACCGATTACCAAGATTGGAGCAAATGCTTTCTTGGATTGCTTTGGTTTGACCTCCATCCAGATTCCCAATACTGTTACAGCAATTGAAATGCAGGCATTCTATAATTGCAATGTTTTGACCTCTATAGCGATTCCATCTTCCGTCACAACAATTGGATATAATGCTTTTTATAATTGCACTGGTTTGACTTCTATAGAGATACCTAATTCCGTTACAACGATTGAAGAAAAAGCGTTTGCTTTTTGCACCAATTTGACCTCGGTGACGGTGAATTGGCCCAATGCGCAATCAATAGTTCCCATCGGTGATGATGTATTCCAAAGTATTGCTAGTGATGCAAAATTATATGTACCAATGGGTACAACTAATCTCTATCAGCAAGCCAATGGGTGGAAAAATTTAATCATAACGGCCTCTACCAGTACATTTGTTTATACCGCTTCGGCACAATTGACAGGGGCTCAATTTAATGTAGGTGCCACCACGTTTGGTCCCGCAATCACGAGTCACACCTTCTCCAATGGTACGGGTATGATTGCTTGTGCTGGACCAATCACAAAAATTGGAACCAATGCTTTCTATAATTGCAGTGGTTTGACCTCTATAGCGATTCCGTCTTCCGTTACAGAGATTCAATATGGGGCTTTTTCTGGCTGCAGTGGTTTGACTTCTATAGAGATACCTAATTCCGTTACAACGATAGGACAGAGTGCTTTCAATAAATGCAGTGGTTTGA
>JAKSNM010000006.1 GCA_024399785.1 Paludibacteraceae bacterium | reverse complement strand
TTTGCACCTTGTCGGCTATGATGCTGCTGTGCTCGTTTAGTTTGAAAAATTTGTTTGGTTTGGGTTCATCTTCATCTTCTAGTCAGCCCGCTGCAACCACTACAACAACTGCTCCTGTTGTGGTTACCAGCAATGACGGTGTGAGCGCTGGTAAGGCCTTGCGTACGCTTTATACCAACTATAAAGCTGCTGGTAAATTTGATTACAGCAATCTAAACAACATCATCAGCACTATTACGTTGGTAAATAGTTGCAAAAACCTAAAAGCCAATATGGCTGACAATACCTATTGGAGTGGTTTTGCACAAGGTTTGGTATCGGGTTCGGAAAACCTGGTAACTGACCAAATATCCAACACCGTTACTACTCAATTGAGCAATATCGTATCGCAAGTAGATACAGAGAAACTAGAGAGCGCAGCAGACAAATTGGCTGCCACTAAGACTGTGGCCAACGACTTGACCACTTTGTTTCAAATGTTCAAATAATTCCATCTTGAATACGCCGACTGAGTGCTTTGTATAGTTCTCGGTCGGCATCTGTAGCCAACAGCGACAGATGATGATTGATGACCTGCTCGTCTCCACGACGGGCAGGTCCTGTTTGTGCCTCTTGTGGAGATAAAGTATGTACTTTTTGCGCTGTTTCGTCAATCAGTGGCAACAGGGCAGAGAAGGGGATATGTGTATCTTTTAGCTGCTCAGCAGCCAAACGGTACATTAAGTTGGCAAAGTTGTTGCAATAAACCCCTGCTATATGCAAGCGTTCACGGTCATGCTGCGTAGCCTCGTAAACATAACTGGTCAGTTGTAGTGCCAACGAATAGATGGCAGCTACATCATCAATATGGTTGGCTTGGAAGAAAATAGGAATAGCCGAGAAATCTGCAATAGGCTTGGCTTTGGTAAAAGTCATAAAGGGATAGAAAATGCCACAATGAGGTTTATCCTCGCCAAAAACAGACAGGGGCATTGTGCCAGATGTGTGCAAGTGCATGCACCGTTTATCGGTATGTACCTGTTGAATGACTTGCGCCAGGGCGTCATCTTTCACCGAATAGATATAACAATCTGCCGATGGCAAACAGTCTAATCCCGTACGGGAAGAGACCATTTGTACATCAATATGTTTGGCAGTAAAGGCGGCATGCAGCGATGTGGCCACATTGCCTTGTCCTATTAGAACAATTTTCATCTGTATTTCTTAGCTTGTGCTTTTGCGTTCTCGCGGGCCATGCGTTGTTGCTCTTGCTGCATCTTTTCCAGACGAGCCATAAAACCTGATTTGGGTTTATTGGCGTTCTTTTTGGCATTGGCTTCCAGTTCAGCGAGTAGCTTCTGATCGTTGGTGGACCAACGGAAAATCATGGTTTGCAGGATGGTCATGCCGAGCGAGATGGTGTAGTAGAAACTCAAACCAGCAGCGTAGTCGTTGAAGATGAACAGGAACATAAGCGGCATGAGATACATCATGTATTTCATGAACTTCATATTGGGATCGGTAGCCTGACTCTGCATGGTGATAACGGTGTAACCCAAGTTGGCTACGGTCATGATAAGGCAGAACAAGGACAAGTGGTCACCAAACAAAGGAATATGATGCCCCCAAGTGAGTATAGCATCGTAGGCGGATAGGTCTTCTGCCCACCACAGGGACTGACCACGCAACTCAATAGCAGTAGGGAAGAACCAGAACATAGCCATCAAGATAGGCATTTGGAAGAGCATAGGCAGGCAACCCGACATAGGACTGACTCCGGCGCGTTGGTACAACGCCATAGTAGCTTGTTGACGCTCTTGCATTTTCTCCATAGGATATTTGGCATTAATCTCATCAATTTGCGGTTTTAGAACACGCATCTTGGCAGACGACTTATAGGAGGCAAACACAAAGGGCAGGATAATCAGTTTGATAATCAGAGTCATCAGGAAAATCACCCAACCGATAGGCAAACCAAAGTGCAATAACCAGTCAAAGACAGGGAAGGAGAATATTTGGTTGATCCAAATAATAATACGCCAACCTTGTAGCACCAATTCCTTGAGATGCAGTTGCTGTTCGGGCAACACATCTTTGTCATAGGCTTTGAGCAGGTTGTAGTTGTTCGGTCCCATGAAATAACGGAAAGAGGTTGGGTTAGCACCTGTTAGGTCAAAGGCCACGTTGGTTTTGGTCTGATAGTGCTTGATATAGCGTGTGAACGCATCGCCTGGGGTAGATTCAAACTCGGATGAGGTGAATGCATCGTTGGCAATCATAACGGTGGAGAAGAACTGGTCGGTGTAGCCTATCCAACGTATTTTGGCAGACTCACGTTGGGTGTCATGTTTGGCTTCGGACATACGTTCTTGGTCTTGCCCAACGGTCATATATTGTAAACGGGCATATCGCTCTTCGAATTTACGTCCGCGCTCCTGTTGAGGAATAGATTGATTCCACTGCATTTCCAAGGAATTGACATTTTGTGCCAATACCAAATTGGCATTGTGGCCAATTAGTTGGAAATCAAACATGTATGTATCTTCTGGCAGGGTGTAGACGAAGTCGATATATGCATCCTCGGTATCGGTTTTCAGACGCATAATCACATTTTGTGGATTGGGCTGAATAGCCTCGAAGTAGAGGTTCTTGGTGCTGAGAATACGGTTGTTGGCTGTAATGAGTGTGAAACTCAGTTCCGCTTCATCGCCTTGGAAAAGCGTTAAGGGATTGACCGAGTCGCCGTATGCTGTATATTCTTTTAGTTCGGCACGTGCGATACGTCCTCCTTTGCTGCTGAGGTATAGACGTATTTTATTGTTTTCCAGAATGATGTCTTTGTCCTCACCTTGTGCTGCAGGGGCAAACGGACCATAGACGGATGCCAATTGTGCGGTCAACTCCTCTTGAGAAGGAATGACCATTGTAGCACCTTCGGGGGCTTGGTTGAGTGAAGCGGAGATAGAGTCGGAGAGGTGTTGCGCCTCTTGCTCCATCATTTGAGCCAGTTGAATGCTGTCGTTGATACGTTGACGCTCTGCCAATTCCTCTTTTGAAGGTCGGTTGAGCATAGAAAATCCTACAATGATTGCGGCTATAATCAAAAAGCCTATCCAGGTATTTTTATCCATTTATTTATCTTTTAATATATTCAGTAAACGTGTAATCGTATGGGTTTTTATCATCGGCATTGTGGCGCTCTTGATTGACAGCTTGCCACTCTTGCTCGGTAATCTCTGGGAAGAACGTGTCGGCATCGTCCCAACTATGATGGATATGGGTGATATATAGTTTGTCTGCCAAATGGAAGAATTGGCGATAGACCATACCACCACCTATGATGAAAAACTCTTCATCATGCATTAGTTCCATGGCTTCTGGTATAGAGTGTACTATTTCTACACCTTCTGCTTGAAATGCAGGGTTGTCGGTCAATACAATATTTCGACGGTTGGGTAGGGGACGGTTGGGTAGTGATAAATAGGTACGTTCTCCCATCAAAACAGGATGTCCCGATGTGATTTGTTTAAAATGTTTAAGGTCGGCAGGCATGTGACAGAGCAGGTCACCTTTTCTACCAATGGCGTTGTTTTCGCTGATAGCGACTATGATACTGATCATGCAATTATTCAATTTGTAAATTATTCAATTTGTAAATTAGACTGCTACTACTCCTGCAATATGCGGATGTGGATCGTAGTTGAGCAAGGTGAAGTCTTCGTATTGGAATTGGAAGATATCTTTTACGTTTGGATTGATTTGCATAGTGGGCAGAGGGCGTGGGTCACGTGTGAGTTGGAGTCGCACCTGATCCAGGTGATTGAGATAGATATGTGCATCGCCCAGTGTATGTACAAAATCGCCACATTTGAGTCCTGTGACTTGTGCCATCATTTGCAGCAAAAGTGCATAGCTGGCAATATTGAAAGGTACACCTAAAAAGATATCTGCACTACGTTGGTAGAGCTGTAAACTAAGGCGACCATCGGCTACATAGAATTGAAACAGGCAGTGGCAAGGAGGCAAAGCCATTTGGTCCACTTCTGCCACGTTCCACGCCGAAACCATGAGGCGACGACTATCTGGATTGTGCTTGATTTGTTCTACCAGGTTGCTGATTTGGTCAATCGTTCCTCCCTGATAATTAGGCCAAGAGCGCCATTGATGCCCATAAACAGGTCCCAATTCACCATTTTCATCCGCCCACTCATTCCAAATACGCACGCCATGTTCTTGCAAATAGCGCACGTTGGTATCGCCTTGCAGGAACCATAGTAGTTCATAGATGATAGACTTGAGATGTAGTTTTTTGGTAGTAAGCAAGGGGAATCCGTCTTCCATATGGAAGCGCATTTGATGCCCAAAGACCGATTTGGTGCCCGTTCCAGTACGATCGTGTTTCTCTACACCTTCGTCTAGCACACGTTGGATTAAATCGAGATATTGTTTCATTAGTATAGTTTGTATGTTGTTTTCAAGACTTTAAATTCTGTGCGACGGTTGATTTGGTTGCACACGTCGCGTTGTTGAGGCGATTCAAGCTTGTTGATAAAAGCCTCATCCAATACTTGCTCAATAGGTATATACGGATATTTTTTATGTAGGGCTTGATCTGCTACTACGGGTTTGCTTTCGCCATATCCTACAGGAGTAAGACGCTCTTTTTCTATGCCCGATCGAATAAGATAGCTCACACACGATTGAGCACGTTTCTCAGACAACTCTTTGTTGGCTATGGAATCGCCCACCATATCGGTGTGTGCGGAGAGTTCGATGGTGATATTAGGGTTGTCGTTGAGTAGTTTGACAAGGCTGTTTAGGCTGGCTTCACTCTCGGGAGTGAGTTCCCATTTACCAAACTCATAGAACACATTATCCATTTTGACGGGTTTGGATAGCGGAGCGAGTGTGAAATTCTGGGTGTAGGTACGTGAGTCTTTTAATCCCTCGGTAGTGAGTTGCTCTTTTTGGTTGAGATAGCCACGTGAAGTTGCCAGCATGGCATATTTGACATCTTTGTTGAGCTTGAGATGGTAGGTGCCATCTTTGCGCACTTGCAGTTTTTGGTTCGTACCATCGTTTCCGATTAAGCGAAGTGTTCCGTCAACGATTGGATCTCCATTGGTATCTGTTATTTTTCCTTCTACCAGATAAACCAGTTCGGGCAGAACGAAACTGTAGATTAGATCGTAGCCTTTTTTCTGTCCACGATTGGAGGAGAATAGACCATTTTCTGTCTCGCCATCAAACGTGATGCCAAAATCATCGCCATTGCTATTGAAAGGTGTGGCCATGTTATACACGTCCCACAAGCGCAAATCGTTGGTGTCTTTCTCTCCAGTAGGCACGGCTTTGAATAGGTCTAATCCTCCATAGCCTGGATGCCCATTGGAGGAGAAATATAGCTGCCCATCATAACGTATGCAGGGGAACATCTCGTCGCCAGACGAATTGATTTGTGGACCAAGGTTTTGAATATTAATCCATGTGTCTCCTTCCAGTTCTGCCATCCATATATCTTTGCCGCCAAAGCCGTTGGGCGCATCCGTGGCAAAATAGAGTGTATCTCCTGCGGGGTTGATAGAGGGGTGACCTACCGATATACTGCTATCCAAAAATAGTTTGATTTCTTGTGGTTCGCCCCATTCTCCACCAATGCGGGTAGAGGTGAAAATCTTCGTGCCAAGGTCCTGCCCGTTGATTGGCTGCGAGAATGTGAAATACATCGTTTTTCCATCGCCAGTGAAAGAGCAGATGCCTAATTCTTGTGACCCTGTCTTTTGTGATGTGGAGTCGTTCTCTTGTTCCGCATTGGCTTCATTGTTTCCGTATAATCCTTCTGGCAGACTGATTTCTCCCCACTTCATGTTTTTATCGCGTCGTGAGGTATATAGGTTGAATGTCATCGCACCCGTAACGGGCGAGACGCGTTTGGCCTTTTTACTGTCTGAGGATTTCTCCTGTCGATTGGATGTGAACATGACAGCCCCCGCATCGGTACCAATAAAAGCTGGCGAGAAATTGGATGTTCGCTTGGCATTGAACTCTTTTACTGCTTTGATTTGGTGACGAGATGGTTCTTTTTTCCACGCACCTATTTGTGCACAGGCATATTTCCCAGCTTGCGCCACATAATCGTTAGGGTGGGCTTCCAAATACTGCGTGTACGCTTTGTCTGCCTGACTATATTTACCCTGATACTGCAACACCTGTCCGAGACGGAGAAATACGGTAGAGTCCTGCTGGTAGTATTTGCAACTGACAGCGTGTTGGTAGGCAGTGACCGCTTTAGATGAATTGAGTATACGATAACACTCGCCTTGGTTGAAAGCGATGCGTCCTTTGAGTTGCTTGTTGGTCTTATCTACGCGGGGATATATCTGACGATACAGTTCACCTGCCTCGTAGTATTCGCCAATGGCAAATTTACGATCAGCACGTTTGATCTTGGTTTTTATTCCGCAAGATGGCAACCAAAGCAGAACAAGCAATCCTAAAAATATGTACGAAAAGTGTTTCAATCTGTTAGAGAATGAATAACCAGACCTGAACGCAATTTGGGCTCAAACCATGTGGTTTTAGGAGGCATGATATTGCCCGAATCAGCAATGTCGATAATCTGTTGCATGGTGACAGGATAGAGGGCAAGTGCCATTTTCATTTCACCCGAATCAACACGGCGTTTTAATTCACCTAGACCGCGAATACCGCCAACAAAGTCGATACGTTTATCAGAGCGTAGGTCTTTGATGCCCAATATTTGATCCAAAATGAGGTTGGAAGATATTGTGACATCGAGCACCCCGATAGGGTCGGTATCGTTGTAACGGCCAGCTTTGGCGGTGAGGCTATACCAAATGCCATCCAGGTAGAGCGAGAAATTATGCAAGCAGGCAGGTTTGTATATCTCGGTTCCTTTTTTCTCTACAATGAAATTCTCCTCTAGTTTAGCGAGAAAAGCTTCGGCGCTTAGACCATTCAAGTCTTTGACCACACGATTGTAGTCGATGATATTGAGTTGGTTGTCAGGGAAGCAGACGGCCAAGAAATAGTTGTATTCCTCGTTGCCCGTATGGTGTGGGTTGGCTTGCTTGCGTTCGTTGCCTACAAGGGCGGCAGCGGCAGAACGATGGTGCCCATCGGCGATATACATAGCAGGAATAGCCTCCATCAGTTCGGTGATGCGAGCAATGTCTTTGTCTTGATCAACGAGCCAGAATTTATGTCCAAAACCATCTATTTGTGCCACAAAATCGTATTCAGGTGTAGTGGCGGTATAACGGGCGATGATGGCATCTAATTCTTCCACATGTTTATAGGCAAAGAAAACAGGCTCTATGTTGGCATCGTTGATACGCACATGTTTCATGCGATCTTCCTCTTTGTCGCGGCGGGTAAGCTCGTGCTTTTTGATTTTTCCAGACATATAGTCTTCGAAATTAGCAGCAACAACCAGACCATATTGCGTGCGACTGCCCATGGTTTGCGCATAGATATAATACATAGGTTTGCTATCTTGTACGAGCCAACCTTTTTGCTGAAAAAGATCGAAATGTTCGCGAGCAGACTGGTACACCTTGGGGTCATGTTCATCGGTGCCTGGTGCAAAATTGATTTCAGGTTTGATGATGTGATATAGTGATTTCTCATTACCTGCTGCCTCAGCTCGTGCTTCGTCGGAATTAAGCACGTCGTAGGGGCGCGAATTGACCTCTAGTACAAATTGTTTGGGCGGACGAATGCCGCGAAAAGGACGAATATTCATAGGAGTTACTTTTGTGAGTTAGTGTCTTGTTTCATGGAACATGTGCCATTGAATTGCGCATTTGGCTCAATCAACAGACTGCGTGTTTTTAGTTCACCAATCATACTGCCAGTAGCGCGTAGGGCGAACGATTGTTCGATAGTGGCTTTACCATCGAGTATTCCCATGATTTCTGCATTTTGGCATACTACAGTACCTTTGATACTGCCATGCTCTCCAATAACGACCTTGCCTTTGCATTGCAAATCGCCTTCTAATTTGCCGTCTATGCGAATATCAGAGTCGGCAATGATTGTACCAATGATTTTGCTACCAGCGGTCAAGGAATTGAACAGGGTGCCAGATTGTTGTTGTGTTTGTGCCATATCGTTTATTTTTAATACGTGAATATCCAAATTAACGCACAAAGATACAATTTTTTTCGCATGTGCGCAAGTGTACGCGCGTTTTTTATAAAATAAAGTGCAAAATATTTGTAGGAATCATTTTTTTTTTGTATTTTTGCACACTAGAATGTGTATATTGCTCTCTATACTATTTGTGGCATTGGCTGTAGTGGGCCTCAGTGTGCGTGTGCTGTTGAAAAAGAATGGTCGTTTTTCTAGTCAGCACATCGGTGGCAGCAAGGCGATGCGTGAGCGAGGTATTCATTGTGTGAATACACAAGATTATGAGATGCGTCATCAAAAGAAAATGGATATTAAAAATTTATAGATTATGAACAAAATTAGTATTATTGTAGATTCTGTATTGGCAGCTGCTGTAGTTGCTTTGTTTGTGTTGTTTTTTGCAGGAAAATCCTGCAGTTGTAAAAAGCAAGCAGGTGATGCACCTGTGGCTCAAGTGCAAGAGGGCAATCTGCCTATTGCTTATTTGAATGTAGATAGTTTGCTGGTGAACTATACATTTGCGCAAGAAGCACAAGAAAAATTGATGTCTAAACAAGAAGATGCCCGTTTGAAACTCAACACCAAAGCCCGCACATTGCAGGGGGAAATGGCTGATTTTCAACGCAAATATGAGAATAACGCTTTTTTGAGCCAAGAGCGTGCGCAAAGCGAGTATCAACGTCTGCAACGCAAAGAGCAGGAGTTGGGCGAGTTGGAGCAAAAATTAACCAATGACATTATGCTGGAAAACCAAACGTTGAATTTGCAATTGGCTGATAGTTTGATGGCATTTTTGAAAGAATATAATGCAGACGGACGTTTCCAAATGATTTTGAGCAACCAAGGTAAAGATAATGTCCTGATGGCAGCTGATGGCATGGATATTACCGAGGATGTAATTGCAGGAATGAATGCGCGTTACTCGAAGTAATATTGTTTTGCTCTTTTTTGCGTTGTGCATTCACGTCTCGGCGCAAAATATACCTGTCAGCCTAGATTATACGAGGCTATATGACTATTTGGATGAATTGGCCACCGATGGGGTGATTCGCTCCCTGACGGAGGCTGTGCGTCCCTATACTCGTGTGCAAGTAGCGCAGATGTTAGTAGAGGCGCAAGCAGCTGATTCATTGATGAATAAACGCCAGAAAGATGATTTGGCTTTTTATCTGAACGAGTTCTCGCTTGAGCGGGATACGATGCGCAATGGCTATGTGCAATATACCGACCACAGGACGTTTAACCTGAGTTTGGCCGATCCGCAGTTCTCGTATATGACAAAGAACAAACTCTTTAAGATGCAGATCAAACCCATCTTGGGTGCGGAGGTGATTGGTAGTAAAAAAGGCGCAGTGGTGAAACGCTGGTATGGTGCGGAACTGCAAATGGATATAGCACACCATGTGAGTATATGGGGATCGTTGAGAGATAAATCATGGAACGGCGAGTGGTTTTTGCGGGATAAATACTATCCTAATCAAGCGGCTAAAATAGATGGTGCCAAACTAACCAAAGCGCCCTATTTGAACAATTTGCAAGGTGTGCAGTATAAGGAAGCCAACTATGGTGGTGATTTCTCGGATAGTAAGGGAGGAATTAGTTTATACACGTGGTGGGGTAGTATAGGCCTTAGTCGTGAAAATATTCGTTGGGGCGATGCGTATCATGCTTCAAATATATTGAGTGGCCGCAATCCAGCAGTGCCCCAACTGAATTTGCAATTAACCCCAGTATGGTGGTTCCAGTTCGATTATTTTCATGCGTGGTTAATAAGTAATGTGAAGGATTCTACGGATTACTATTTGGAGAATACGTCCAAAGGAACGGATAGAGAATATCGTCCACGGTCGAAGTATATGGCTGCGAATATGTTTACTTTCAAGCCTTGCAAGTGGGTGCATTTCAGCATAGGAAATTCGATTGTATATGCAGAAAAGACCCCTCAGGCGGCATACTTTATTCCAATCGCTTTTTATAAGTCGCTAGACCATTTGTTGACCAAGGGATTGAGTTCGGAAAACCAAAATTCCCAAGCGTTCTTTACTTTGACAGTGCGTCCTGTGGATCATCTAAAACTCTATGGCTCGTTCTATTTGGATGAGTTTAAGTTTGACCGCTTGAAAAAGAGCAATAAACAAAAGAACCCTGTGTCGTATTTAGTGGGCTTTGATTGGACAGGATGGCCCGTGAAAGGATTGAGTTTGAAAGGTGAATTCATGCGCTCGTATATAGCATGTTATACCCATTCGATCAATGTGTTGGAATATACCAGTAATAGTTATAATATGGGGCATTACATGGGCGACAATGCGCAATCGATTTTTGTGGAGTTGAGTTATCGTCCCTACAAGGGTATGTGGTTGGCATTGAGTTATACCAATGACACGAAGTATAACCAGTATTACTATGTTCGAGATGTAGTAGGTACCACAATCTCTCAAAAACCATTTGATAAAGCCATATACAAGAGTGACCAGGTGGATTTGAAATTCACATATGAGGTGCATCCAAATATGTATTTGGTGGCAGGATTGTGCTATAATAATTCGCGTGGCTACGATAATTTGGGAGATTACCATTCGGGCGATGTGAATGAGAAAACGGCTGAACAAATGGGTGATGCTGCGTATTATCTGAATAAATTCTGTCCTAGTTTTTATCAAGGTAAGAATATAAGTGCCAACGTTGGATTTTCATTTGGATTTTAACCATATAACCATATAGTAAACTATGAAAGACTTGAAATTTCTACTGCTTATCAGTGTGACTTTGTTAGTGGGGGCTTGCACACCGCCATATAGTCGTCCTGTTTATATACTCTATGATAATGATGTGCATTGCTCAATTGAAGGCTATGAAAAGATGGCTGCTTTGCGTGCAGATTATTTGAAACAGTCCATTTATGTGAATGTAGTGAGTTGTGGCGATTTTATTCAGGGCAATAAAGTGGGTAGTGTGTCCAAGGGCAGATATCCTATAGCTGCAATGAATGCTGTGCCATACGATTATGTGACATTGGGCAACCATGAGTTTGATTATGGCATAGGTCAGATGAAGAAACTGATGTGGTGGTTGCGGGCCAAATGCTTGTGTTGTAATTTGACCTATTTGCCCACGGGAAAAGACTTATTCCCTGCGTACGATGTGCGTACATACGGGAACACGAAAGTGGCTTTTATTGGAGTAGCAACTCCTACCACAATCACCAATACCATTCCAACTAATTTTGAGGATGAAGAGGGCAATATCGTGTACGATTTCCACCAATCAGATTTGGTAGAAATTGTGCAGCAGGCGGTGAATGCGGCGCGAATGGAAAATGTAGATTGCGTAATACTGATTTCGCACCTGGGAGATGACACAAAAATGATTAGTTCGATTGACTTGATCCAACAGACTACGGGTATAGATGTGGTGCTGGATGGTCATTCTCATCATGTGATAAACACGAAGGTGGCGAATCAAAAAGGAGACTCGGTGATTTTGGCATCTACGGGTAGTAATTTCCGCTATGTGGGCAGATTGTTGATAACGGAGGAATATGCTCTGCAAAATGAATTGATAGATTTGAGTAAGTATGAAGGTCAACATGCTCGTTTGCATTCACGTATTCAGTCTATATTGAAAAAAGTGGAAAATAAGACCAATCGGTATGTTGGTTATTCAGAAATTACTCTTAACGATCAAGACGAGGAGGGAAAACGTTTGGTGAGAATGACAGAAACTAATTTAGGTGATTTTGTAGCCGATGCGATGCGTGCGCAGTCGGGGGCAGATATAGGTGTTTCCAATGGCGGGGGATTGCGCAGCAGTTTACTGGCTGGCAACATTACCTATGGTGATTTATTGCAAGTATTGCCTTTTAATAATTCGCTCTATAAAGTGCAAGCCACGGGTCAGCAAATTTTAGACGCGTTGGAGGTGGCAGTGTGTGATTTGAATCCTGAATCTGGCGATTTCTTGCATGTGAGCGGGTTAACTTATACTGCGGATATGTCTATACCTACCTCTGTGCATTTGAATATAGATGGAGTATATGATAGTATTGGCGCAACGCGCAGAATAGTGGAAACGCATGTGCTACGTCGTGGGCAATGGATGCCTATTTATCCCGATTCGCTATACACGATAGGCGGTCAAAATTATCTTTTAGTGTGTGGTGGCGCGGCAGGTATGCTGAATGGTACGCAATCTATGGAAATTGAACACAAAGTGGACGTAGATGTGCTAATAGATTATATTCATCAACTGGGCGATACGATTCGTGAGAATATGTATCTAGAACCACAAAATCGTATTCAAATAATCAATACCAAATAACATTATGAAAAAAAGTTGTATCTTTTTATTAGGTGTGTTGTCCCTAGTGGCCTGTGGTAATAAAAACGAGCAAGTCTCTCAGGCAGATGAGAGAAAAGTGATAGTTACGAAGATTCAGCCGTGTGAGATGCAGTTTCGTATCCCTGCTCAGTTGCGTGGTAAGCAAGACATTGCTATGTTGCCCCAGGTGCAAGGCACGTTGGATGCCGTGTTAGTAGAAGAGGGTCAGCATGTGACCAAGGGACAACCGATGTTCCGTATAGATGCTACGGCCTATCAGGCTGCATATGACAATGCCAAAGGGGCAGTGTTGCGTGCAGAGGCATCGGTCAATACGGCGCAATTGGAAGTAGAAGCTAAAAAGATTTTGCTGGACAAAAATATTATTTCTGAGCATGAATATAAGGTGCAGGTAAATAATCTTCGTATTGCCCAGGCTACGTTGGAGGAGGCACGAGGTGCATTAAGTCATGCACAAAATGACTTGAATCATACAACAGTAATAGCTCCTCATACGGGTGTTGTAGGTACGATACCTTATAAACAGGGTAGTTTGGTGAGTCCAGAGATGGCGCAACCTCTCACTATTGTGTCGGATAATAGTATGATTTATGCGTATGCTTCCATAGCCGAGCGCTCCTATATGATGCTGATGAAAGAGTATGGTAGCAAGGAGGCGATTATAGCGTCTTTGCCAGAAATGCATTTGGTGTTGTCTGATGGTTCATTGTATCCTAATTCTGGTCGTTTGGAGACGATATCGGGTGTGATTGACAAAACGACAGGTGCCATATCTGTGCGTGTAGCCTTTCCTAATCCAGAGCGTACACTCTCTACTGGCGGTAGTGCTCAAGTGGAGTTTGCTTATCAATTTGATGGTATGGTTGTGCCACGTAAAGCCACTTTTGATATACAGGACAAAACCTATTGCTACGTAGCTACGAAGCAAGATTCTATTTATACGGTTGCATCCAAAGTGATTGCCGTAGAACGTCTTAACGAAACCGAGTTTGCAGTAGAAGGTCTGGATGAAGGCGAAATAGTAGTGGTAGAAGGTGTAAAGAAACTAGTTAATGGTCAACAAATCGAACCTGTATGGAACTAAAGACATTTATTAAAAAGCCTGTACTGAGTTCAGTAATCAGTATATTGATTGTCTTACTGGGATTGTTTGGCTTGCTCTCGCTACCAGTAGAGCAGTATCCTGATATAGCTCCCCCTACGGTCTATGTGACCACTTTCTTTTCGGGTGCATCGGCTGCTACTATACAAAAGTCGGTGATTGTTCCTTTGGAGGAGGCTATCAATGGTGTAGAGGATATGATGTATATGTCTTCTAAGGCGAGCAATTCGGGTGAGGCAGAAATAGTCATTTATTTCAAGCAGGGCACGGATCCAGATATGGCCACTGTGAACGTGCAAAACCGTGTTAATCAAGCCGAATCGCAGTTGCCAGGTGAGGTGAAGCAATATGGTATAGAGGTAACTAAAAAGCAGAACTCTATCTTGCAGTTTATTGCTATATCATCGCCTGATGATACCTATGATGAGAAATTCTTGAATAACTATCTTGCTATTAACCTAAAACCGAAGATTTTGCGTATCAACGGTGTAGGTAAGATGGATATGTTCGGCTCTAACTATTCGATGCGTGTATGGTTGCACCCTGCTGTGATGGAGGCTCATCATATTACGCCAACCGATGTACTGGCTGCTCTATCGGAACAAAACATAGAGTCTGCCACAGGTTCGATAGGTGATAATAGTGAAGAGCAGACTCAGTTCTCTATGGTTTATTCAGGACGACTGAAAACCATTGAGGAATTTGAAGAGATTATCATCAAGACGACAGATAATGGCGAGATACTTCGACTACGTGATTTGGCGGATGTTGAATTGGGTAGTGAGTTCTATTCTTTTGTTTCCGAGATAAACGAGCACCCAGGTGCCATCTGTGCTATTTATCAAACGGCAGGCAGTAATGCCAGTCAGGTTAATAACGAGATTACTCAACTCTTGGAGGAGGAGTCTAAGTTGATGCCGTCTGGAATGAAGTTTGATGTGCTGATGAATACCAACGATTTCTTGGACGCCTCTATGCATGAAGTGGTGAAAACGCTGATAGAGGCACTGATATTAGTGGTATTGATTGTGCTTCTATTCTTGCACGACTGGCAATCGACAGTGATACCCTTTGTAGGTATTATGGTCAGTTTGGTTGGTACTTTTGCATTTATGCAGGCAGTAGGATTCTCCATCAACTTGATTTCTCTATTCGCGTTAGTGCTAGTGATAGGTACAGTGGTGGATGATAGTATTGTGGTAGTAGAGGCTGTGCACGAGAAATTGGATGCAGGTTATAAGTCTTCGATAAAAGCATCTATCGATGCGATGAGTGAGATAACCATGGCGGTGATAACTTCTTCGCTGGTGTTTATGGCGGTATTTATCCCTGTCAGTATGATGTCAGGCACGAGTGGTACGTTCTTCCGTCAGTTTGGTTTGACTATGGCAGTGGCTGTAGGTATATCGGCCGTGAACGCATTGACCTTGTCGCCTGCGTTGTGTGCCATTATGATTAAGCCCAAGCAAGGCGATAAGAAAAAGAATTTCTACAATCGTTTTTCTGATTCGTTTGATGAGGCTTTTAATAAGTGGAGCGAGAAATATAAGAATGGTTTGAAACCCATGATTAAGCGTCCATGGATTGCGTTTGTGGTGGTGCTGGCATCGGTGTTGGTGATGGTGTGGTCGATGTGGGTAACTCCCAGTGGCTTTGTGCCCCAAGAGGATAGGGGTATGTTTATTTGCGAGGTGATGATGCCAGCGGGAACCAGTCTGCATGTTACTTCGGAAT
Source organism: Paludibacteraceae bacterium (assembly GCA_024399785.1). Lineage (GTDB taxonomy): Bacteria > Bacteroidota > Bacteroidia > Bacteroidales > Paludibacteraceae > Colicola. The sequence continues at coordinate 18,650 of JAKSNM010000006.1, read as the reverse complement.
TGATGCGTCAGATGGAGGCTGATATCATGCAGATGCCAGATGTGAAGACGGTAGGTAAGACCGCAGGTTATGGCTTTATGTCAGGCAGATGTTCCAATGCAGGTTTCTTTGTGGTGTCTTTGAAGCCGTGGGAGGAACGTGGTTTCTACTCCATAGCCGATGTGATGGCGCGTGTGTATGCGTTGGGTGATAAATACAAGGATGCTGTGATTATACCATTCCAGATGCCTATGATTCCTGGTTATGGTAGTAGTGCCGATGCGGAGGTGTATTTGCAAGATAAAGTGGGTGGCGATGTAGAGGATATGATGGCACAATGTGAGGAGTTTCTTGCTGCCCTGAATCAGCACCCAGATATTCAAGCGGCTTATACCAGTTTTAATACAGATAATCCGCAGTATTTGGTGCAAGTTGATGTGCCGCGTTGTCATCAGGCAGGATTGCGCTCAACCGATGTGCTTAATGCGTTGGCCATCTTTATGGGCGGTGCATACGGTGGGGATATCAACTTGTATGGTAAAGTGTATAAGGTGATGGTACAAGGCACACCTGATAGTCACAATAAACTGGCGGATTTGAATACCAATTATATTCGCACCAAGTCGGGTGAGATGGCTCCTTTGTCCAATTTCCTGCAGTTGCGTCCAATCAAAGGTTCGGCTACGTTGACGCGTTTTAACCTATTGAATGCTATTCAGTTTAATGCTTCTCCTGCTGCAGGTAAATCGACGGGTGAGTTGATTGCAGCTGTAAAAGAGACGGCAGCTAAAGTGCTGTCACGTGACTATACTTATGAATATGGAGGTATGACGCGTGAGCAGGAAAATAGTGGCTCGATAGGCATCATGTTTGCCATATCGGCTATATTGATTTATTTGATTTTGGCGTGCTTGTATGAGAGTTATGTTGTGCCGTTGTCTATTATGCTGGCAGTACCAATGGGATTGATGGGTGCGTTCCTGTTTACCAAATTATTTGGAATGGATAATAATATTTATTTGCAGACAGGTGTTGTGATGTTGATAGGTCTATTGTCGAAAACAGGTATCTTGATTGTAGAATTTGCTTTGCAGAAACGTAAAGTAGAGGGATTGAGTATCAAAGATGCTGCGTTGGAGGCTGCCAAGGCACGTTTGCGTCCAATTATGATGACGGCTGGTACCATGGTGATAGGTTTGTTGCCTCTATTGACTTCGCGTGGCGTAGGTGCAATGGGTAATATCAGCCTGGGTATCGGTACTGTATTTGGTATGTTGATAGGTTGCGTAGGCTTGCTATTCCTGATACCAGCATTGTTTGTAGTGTTCCAAACCCTACAAGAAAAGATCAAACCTTTGGATAAAGAGAAAGAAATAGAAGCGTATTAAATTGGCTTCTTCCCTAAAAAAGAGGTAGTGCTTCGCCTACCACATAGTTGCTGCCACCGATGAAGATGATGTCTTGGTCGGTGGCTGCTTTTTGTGCAGCATGTATAGCAGCAGTGACCGTGGAATAGATGTTGCCTTGCAGACCATGTGCAGCACCTAATGCCTGCATCTTGGTAGCAGGTATAGCACGATGTGTTTGTGCTTGAGTCCAGTAGTAAATGGCGTTAGCAGGCAGTAGGGACATAACAACATCTACGTCTTTGTCATCCACCATGCCGAATACCATGTGGATATTCGATTGTGGATTTTGAATTTTTAGTAGTTGTTGCGCAACATATTTAATCCCGTGTGAGTTGTGTCCTGTGTCGCAGATAGTGAGGGGGCGCTGGTTCAGTATTTCCCATCGCCCGCGTAGCCCTGTTAGAGAGCACACTTGCGCAAACCCCTCACGAATAGCCGATGTAGGAACACCCAAGGCACGTAGTGCAACGTAGGCAGTTTGGGTGTTGTGGTCTTGATATAGTCCTTTTAGTTGGCATGTGGGTATATCTCGTGTGCGGCAACGGCGAAGGAACTCGCATTGGTCTGCAAAATAGATGGTAGAGTGGGTCTGCTGGGCTTTGGCGATAAAGACAGGTGCGGTCTCTGGGTCGGTTTCGCCTATGACGACGGGTATGTTTGGTTTGATGATACCAGCTTTCTCGCCAGCAATGGCGGCAAGGGTGGAACCCAGAAACTCGGTGTGGTCAAGACCTATGTTGGTGATGACGGACAATTGGGGCGTGATGATATTGGTGGAGTCGAGTCGTCCGCCCAGTCCTACTTCGATAACAGCTATATCGACTTGCTCTTGGGCGAAATACCAAAAAGCCATCGCCATGGCGGTCTCAAAGAACGAGGGGTGGAGTTGGTCAAGGAAAGATTTGTTTTCTTCTACAAACTGCACCACTGCCTTTTGGGGTATCATTGTGTCTTGTGTATGGTGGGGCAACAGGTCGGTCGGCTGTCGGTTCGCCGTCGGCTCGCCGTCGGCAAAAACACGGATTCGTTCGCGAAAATCAACGAGGTGCGGAGAGGTGTATAGGCCTACTTTTTTGCCCGTACATTGCAGGGCGGCAGCGATGAGGTGGGAAGTGGATCCCTTGCCGTTGGTGCCAGCAATGTGTACACTAGGCCATTGGGTGTGTGGGTTGCCTAGATGGCGCATTAGGGCCAGGGTATTGTCCAGTCCTGGTTTATACGCCGATTTGCCTACAAGGTGAAAGGCAGGGGTAGAGGCGTAGAGATAGTCAATGGCTTGTTGGTAGGTCATGATGTTTAGCAAAAAGAGTGACCTCGCGGTCACTCTTTTTATGATTTAGTTCTGTCGAAACAATTAGAAACGATAGCCTAGAGTAACAGCCAAAGCGTCGGAGTTAACAATCAGCTTTTGATTTAGATCTTTCATTGCTTTTTGCTCGTTCTTTGGCAACAAATTCATCATACCCAAATCGTAGCTGATGTTGAGAGATAGGTTGTTCCAAGCGAAACCTACACCAAAACCCCAACTCATGTCAAACCATTGAATGAGATCGCCTTTGCCTTCTTTGTCAATGTCCATTTCTTCGGTTTCTTTCTCGCCATCTTCGATGTAGATGATTTTGGCAGTACCTTTGCTCCAGTTAGGAATCATTTCTACGCTAGTTTGTTTGCCTTCTACCCATCCAATTTCTTTTTCTCTGCCGCTAATCATATCTCTCATTCCGGCCTCACCATTTTTCTTACCATCGTATTTCATGCTCTCTTCGCTGTTCATTTGCAAAGCTACATGGAAACGAAGTTGAGGACCAGTGTAAGCAAATACACGGAAAGCGTCGTTGATTTGGTAAGCATATTGTGCACGGATAGGCATTTGGATAGTGTGCATAATAATATCTTCTCTCAAGTTAAAATCAGAGTATTTGCTGTCTTCCTTTTGCATCTCCTTAAATTGTTCGATAGCCTCTTTTTTGAGATCTTTCATATCCTTGTCGGTTTGGAACAAGTCATTGCGCAGGAATTGATAGTTCAAACCAATTACCAAACTTGGGATGTGTTTGCCATCAAGGAAGTCCAATTGAACGTTACCACCAACGTGGAAACCATCCATTTTCAATTCTTTTTTAACTTCTTCTTTGTACTCTCCCATGTGGGGGATGTCGGTGCTAACGCGACCGCTTCCGTGGTCATAACCAGCTTCGATACCGAAATGAGGAGTAACAGCAGACATGCTCATAGCCATAGCTGCTGCAAAAATTGTCATAAATACTTTTTTCATAAATGTAAAAATTTTGAGTTAATAATTTATTTAAATAGTCCTCTGACTATGTGTTACTTTTCCATTAGTTTGCGATAGAGGTTCTTTGGATCTACTGCCTTTTGAATCAGGGCATGCAGGTCCTCAATCTTTACGCGGTCTTGTGCCATGGTGTCGCGGTAGCGCACAGTGACACACCCATCGTTGAGCGTATCGTGATCTACCGTTACGCAGAAAGGTGTACCGATAGCATCTTGACGGCGATAGCGCTTGCCGATAGAGTCTTTTTCGTCGTATTGGGTTTTGAAATCGAATTTGAGCATATCCATGATCTCACGTGCTTTCTCTGGCAGACCATCTTTCTTAACCAGAGGCATCACGCACACTTTGACAGGTGCGAGCACAGGAGGCAAGTTGAGCACCACACGAGTGTCGCCACCATCGAGGGCTTCCTCTTTGTAGGCAGCGCACATGATAGAAAGGAACATACGATCCACACCAATAGAGGTCTCTATGACATAAGGTGTGTAGCTCTCGTTGAGTTCAGGATCGAAATATTCAATTTTCTTGCTGGAATATTTGGCGTGTTGGCTCAAATCGAAGTTGGTACGGCTGTGTATGCCTTCAACCTCTTTAAATCCAAATGGCATCAGGAACTCGATGTCGGTAGCGGCATTGGCATAGTGCGCCAATTTCTCGTGGTCGTGATAGCGGTATTTCTCATCGCCCAAACCTAGCGCTTTGTGCCATTTCAAACGGAACTCTTTCCAGTGTTGGAACCACTCCATCTCGGTGCCAGGCTTGATGAAGAACTGCATCTCCATCTGCTCAAACTCACGCATACGGAACACGAATTGACGTGCTACAATCTCGTTGCGGAACGCCTTACCAATCTGGGCGATACCAAAAGGAATCTTCATACGTCCAGTTTTCTGCACGTTGAGGTAGTTGACAAATATACCTTGTGCTGTTTCGGGGCGCAGATAGATTTTCATATTGCTGTCTGCCGTTGAACCCATCTCGGTTTGGAACATGAGGTTGAACTGACGCACATCGGTCCAGTTGCGTGTGCCCGAGATAGGGCAAACTATTTCCTCGTCAAGGATGATTTGCTTTAGCTCAGCCAAATCGTTGTCGTTCATAGCTTTGGCGAAACGCTCATGCAGGGCGTCCCATTTGGCTTGGTGCTCCAATACGCGGGGATTGGTTTGACGGAACATGGCTTCATCAAAACTCTCTCCAAAACGTTTGGCGGCTTTCTCTACCTCTTTGTTTATCTTGTCCTCTATCTTGGCGAGTTGCTCCTCGATAAGTACATCGGCACGATAGCGTTTCTTGCTGTCTTTGTTGTCGATAAGAGGGTCGTTGAACGCATCTACGTGCCCCGAAGCTTTCCAAACAGTAGGGTGCATGAAAATAGATGCGTCTATGCCCACGATATTCTCGTGCAGCAAAGTCATGCTATCCCACCAATAGCGTTTGATATTGTTTTTTAGTTCTACGCCGTTTTGACCGTAGTCATATACGGCACCGAGACCATCGTAAATCTCGCTGCTGGGGAAGACAAATCCGTATTCTTTGCAGTGAGCTACAAGTTTTTTAAATGTTTCTTCTTGTGTTGCCATTTTTGTGCATAATTAATTTTGACCGCAAAATTACTAATTTTTTTTCAAATAAGCAAATTTTCTGCAAATATTATTTGCAAATATGCATTTTTTTTTGTACTTTTGCACTCTGATTAAAATGCGGAAATAGACACATGTGTACAGCAATGGGTACAAAACAGTTCTTTTTTTTGGGAATAGGAGGCATCGGTATGTCTGCCTTGGCGCGTTATTTTAAGGCGGAGGGGCATCAGATATGGGGTTATGACCGTACACCATCACCTTTGACACGCGAATTGGAAAAGGAGGGTATAGACATCGTCTATCAAGATGATGCCGCCACGTTGCAGTGGGTGCAAACGCATGTAAACAAGGCCGATACACTTGTGGTGCGTACCCCCGCAGTGCCTGAGGATGAGGCGATTTATGCGTGGATGCGTCAGGAAGGTTTCACCATATTGAAACGTTCCGAAGTGCTGGGTTTGGTCACATGTCAGAAAAAAGCTTTGTGTGTAGCAGGTACCCACGGCAAAACCACAACCAGCACCATTTTGGCACATATTCTTCATCAGAGCCACTTGGGTACAAATGCGTTCTTGGGAGGAATCAGCAACAATGTGCAAAGCAATCTGATAATAGATACCCAAAGTCCGTATGTGGTGGTAGAGGCGGATGAGTATGATCGTAGCTTTCATCACCTCACACCTTATATGTCCGTTATCACGAGCATAGACCCTGACCATCTGGATATCTATGGCACAGCAGAAGAGTATCAAAAAGGCTTTGATACCTACGCGAGCCTGGTGCAAGAGGTTATCGTTATTAAAAAAGGGTTTAGCGTAAGACCTACCTCAATCCATGGGGCGAAGATCTATACTTATTCGGCTAGCGAGTCTGCGGACTTTTACGCCGATAATATACAGGTGAGCGATGGCGAGATATATTTTGACTTTGTGGGTCCTGATGTTCGCATCGAGCATGTTCAATTGGGCGTGCCTGTATGGGTAAATATAGAAAACAGCGTGGCTGCTATGGCCCTGGCGTGGCTCAATGGGGCTACGGCGGATGAGATTAAACGGGGCGTAGAGACCTACACGGGTGTCTATCGTCGCTTTAATATACATGTTAAAAACGATAAGGTGGTTTATATAGACGACTATGCGCATCATCCTACCGAGTTGGCAGCGTCTATTCAGTCGATTCGCAAACTCTATCCCGAGCGTCACTTCATAGTGGTTTTCCAACCGCACCTCTATACGCGTACACGCGATTTTGCCGATGATTTTCGTCGGGTGCTTCACATGGGTGATGAGCTGGTGCTACTACCTATCTATCCTGCTCGCGAGCAACCTATCCCTGGCGTAAATAGCGAGATGCTAGGCGGACAGGTGGTGGAGAAAAGCGATGTGACAGACTATCTCTGTCAACGTGTGCAAGCCGTGTCTGGTGCTGTGGTGGTGCTTAGTTTGGGTGCAGGAGATATCGATCGCCTTGTGCCAGCTATTACCGAACGTTTATCTTTGATACAAGCCTAGTGAAACCGATTTGGAAATATACAATATTGCTCAGTTTGGCCCTGTTGATAGTGGTGCTTATGGTCCTTGGTTTGCGGCAGAGCAGGCGCGCTGTGGCTACACCCGTATGTGAGCATCTGGTGGTGCAGATTCAAGATATAGACCAGCGGCAACTGGTGAACGAGGCAGAAATCAAACAACTGCTCGCCAACAAAGGACTTAGTCCAGAGGGCAAAAAAGTCTCGCAGATAGAGCTATGTGCCATAGAACATTTGGTAAAGTGCCACGCTATGGTGCGCCAGGCCGAGTGTTTTCATACCATCCAAGGCGATGTGGTGGTGAGAATCAACCAACGTATTCCGTTGTTTCATGTGCTGACAGCGTGTGAGACCTATTATATAGATACCGATCGCAAGATGATGCCCCCGCATGAAAATATCTCCACACCTTTCATGGCGATAGGGCAGGTGTCGCATCGCATGGCGCGTGAGGAACTGTACGATTTTGCGATGTGGCTGCAACAGCACCCGTATTGGGACGGACAAATCTCGGGGGTGGATGTGGTGTCGCCCAAATGCGTGGAGTTGGTCCATCGTGGGCACAATGCGGATATTATATTGGGTGAGTGGCGTGGCTTTGATCGCAAGTTGAAAAAACTGCAACACTGGTACGAGGCGGGCAAGGATTTGGATTTGGAAAAATATACCAAGGTAGATGTGCGTTATCGTGGTCAAGTAATTGGAATTAATCAATAATATATGCCTAAAAGAATAAAAAAACAGTTGGCGGAAGTGTTGCCTCTGGTGGCTATTGATATCGGTAGCCACTCGGTGCGCGCTATGGCAGCCCAAAAGGTAGGAGATGATTTGTTGCACGTGTTGGGTTATGAGGAGAGCAGCAAACAAACATGTACGGAAAAGGGTGTGGTAGTACAAACTTCCAGCGCAAGTTTTATGATTGTGGAAGTGCTCAAACTATTGGCCAATCGCATTGGTAAGGAAGACCTGCCTGCGGCTTTTGTGTTGTTGGGCGGTGAGAAAATGCGTGTGGTGTCTGTGCGCAGTCGTCGCGACTTGGCCCGCAAACATCCTATCACGGATGCCATTTTAGAGGATATGGAAAAAGAGTGCAAATCCAAAATCGAGATGCACAACCCTGGTGTAGCCGTGTTGGGTTTGGTGCCTGCCTACTATGTACTAGATGGCCATGAACAGGAGCAACGCCCCGATGCCGACCAGCGGGCAGTAATCGTAGAAGCGTACTATTCGGCCTTTGTAGGCAAACAGGAATTGCGAGAGAAGGTGCAGGCTAGCTTTGACCGCACGGCCAAATCTATTGAGCAAACATTTGTGCGTCCAGAGGCCTTGCTGTCGGCCTTCTCTTTTGAGGATCAGTCTGTTTTAACCGATGGCTGTGCTGTGCTGGACATGGGCGCGCAAACGACTACGTTGTCTATTTTTCAAACCAATCAATACACGGCCAATGTCGTGTCATCCAAGGGCGGAAATAATATTACACAACTGATTGAACAACAAGGCATCAGCTATGCTTTGGCAGAGAAATTGAAACAAAAATATGGTGTGGCTGCTCCTGATTTGGTGGAGAAAAACCTCACCATGCGTCTGCCAGGTTTGCCCGAGATAGGGGGTGAGTGGAAAACCACCAGCGTGGAGCTGGCCACTTTGATACAACAGGTTTTGGACGAGATAATCAATCCTTTGATGGCTACCCTTAATGAGCATAGTGACCATCTGCGTTGTTTGTATGTCACAGGCGGTGCCAGCATGTTGCAGGGTATTATCCCTTATCTGCAAGCCAAAACATCGGTGCAAGTGCTCTATGGCAGTCATGCAGGATTGCTGGACCGCGCCACACCCGATGAGTTCTGCGCACCCCAATATGCAAGTCTGGTGGGCGCACTGATCATGGGTAGTGACTATCGCGACAACCACCCAGGACAACTCATTGAATTGTCCAAAATGAAAAAATTGGAAGAGAAAATACTAACTATATTTACAGAACAATAATCAACTATTATGAACGACGATATATTGCCATTGGAGATTGATATCAAAGAAGATTCTATTATCAAAGTGATGGGCGTAGGTGGTGGCGGCTGCAATGCGGTCAACCACATGTATCAACAGGGCATTCAAGGTGTGTCTTTTTTGGTGTGCAACACCGATAAACAGGCTTTGGGTGGCAGTTCAGTACCTGCTAAATTGCAGTTAGGTCCAGGTTTGGGCGCAGGTGGCAATCCTGAGAAAGCACGTCAGTATGCCGATGAGAATCGTGAGCGCATCCGCGAGGCCTTGGATGATGGCACCCAGATGCTCTTTTTGGCAGCAGGTATGGGTGGTGGCACGGGTACGGGCGCTACGGCTATCATTGCCGAAGAGGCACAAAAAATGAATATTCTCACGGTGGGTATCGTCACTATACCTTTTGCTTTTGAGGGTAAGCCGAAGATTCGTAAAGCCCTGACAGGTGTGGCTGCTTTGGCAGAGCATGTGGATGCTATCTTGGTGATTAACAACGAAAAACTGAAACAGATCTATCCAGACCTGGACTTGATGAATGCGTTTAGCAAATCGAACGATGTGGTAGGCAATGCTGCCAAATCAATAGCGGAGATCATCACAGTGCCTGGCTATATCAATACCGACTTTGCCGATGTATATGCTACGCTCAAAGATGGTAAAGTGGCTATTATGAACGTGGGCCGTGCGGGTGGTGAAAATCGTATAACCAATGCAATCAACAATGCCTTGCAATCGCCTCTGGTCAATACCAATGATGTGCATGGCGCCAAACGTGTGTTGATGCATTTCTATTGCTCTCAGGAGCATGCTATACAAGGGCAAGAAACCGACCAAATACATGCTTTTGTGCGTGAAGTAGGCGAGGAAGTGGAAGTGCAATGGGGCTTGTCGTTGGACGATTCGCTGGGCGAGGAAGTGCGTGTCACATTGATAGCTACGGGTTATGAAGTGAGCGATATACCTTCGCTAAACGAAGATGATGGACACCCCACGGTAGAAGATGCAATGCATTCTAACTACGATAATATACCAACTCCTGCGCCCAAATCGGAAACGGCTGAGTCAGAATCTGAACCTGTCACAGAACCTGAGCAGAAAGACGATGAGCAACCCCAGGAGATTGAATTGCAGGTGTCGTTGCCTCGTATCGAGGCTGAGTCGGACGACGATATACAAGTGTCCTTTGATGATGAACCCGCCCCGTCTGCGCAACCTGCTCAACCCGTGCAACCTGAACGCCACGGAGCCTTTGGTTGGATGCGCAATCGCAGATAAAAAAAGTTGCTACTTTTTCGTAGCAACTTTTTTTATGATAAATACCGTCACTGCGATACCTAATAGAATTAATATCGCGACGGATAGTTCGTGGCTGTAAGCCTTTATCGTTTCCATTTGTCCTGCGGCCAGATAACCCACTAACGCCAGTACCATATTCCAAATAAAAGCCCCCAAGAAGGTGTAGAGTAGAAAAGGTCCCATTTTCATGCGAGCCAGTCCTGCGGGGATACTAATCAACTGGCGTATGCCTGGAATAAAACGCCCAATGAACGTGGACATATTGCCGTGGTCACGGAAATAAGTCTCTGCTTGCGCAATCTTATCGCCCGACAATAGGCACAGGTGCCCTAATTTGCTATCGGCAAACTTATAGATAATAGGTCTGCCCAGCCACACCGACAGGTAATAGTTGATAATCGCTCCCAACATGGCGCCTATGGTGCCAAACAGCACAATCAGCAGCACATCTACGGGATAATTGCCTGTAGTGCAAAGTACACTCTCTGGTTGCCCCGCCACAAAAGCGGCAGGAGGTATCACTACTTCGCTGGGGAAAGGGATAAAAGACGATTCGATCGTCATCAGCGCAGTAATCGACGCATAGTTCATATGCGCCGAATACCACGTGATGATGTTGTCTATTATAGTCATTCGGTCCGATTATAGGAAAATCAGTTGAACGATGATATATACAGGCAATAGGATAATGAGCGAGAACTTAATCATATAGCCAAAGAAGGATGGCATATCAATCTTATTCTCTTCGGCAATAGCCTTTACCATAAAGTTAGGTCCGTTGCCAATATAGGTCATTGCGCCAAAGAAGACGGCACCGATGCAGATAGCTTTCAGTAGCAATTCAGGAATACCAGCTACAATGTTGGTGTCCATGCTGGCCATAATCTCAGGTGATAGACCCGTAGCCATCGAGTGGAACGCTACTGCTGTAGGTGTATTGTCTAGGAAACTAGATAGTATACCTGTAGAGTAGTAATACTGCCAAATATGGGTTAGACCTAGGTTGGCTGCGTTCTCTTTTAGGAAGATGAGCGCAGGAGCCATCGTGGTGAATATACCAATGAACAAAGCTGCTACCTCCAAAATAGGAGCCCAGGTATATTTATTATCTACATAGCGTACCTGCTTGCTGGTGGTCAGTAGTGAAGCTACCATCAAAACAATCATGGCTATTTCGCGCAGGTATTTCATATATAAAGGTGCATCTTCTGCTCCCATGGCGGGTATAGTGCCTGAATTCAAAAATGCTACCGATGCTACCACACCTGCTAACCACAAGAAGTTGATTTTACCAGTTATTTTCAAAGGCGTAGCCTCACGTGCATCGGCCGACAAAGCTACCCAATCTTCTTTCTTATAATAATAGGTGTCGATCAAGAAATAGAGCAGCAATAGCAATGCACCTGTGAACAACCATGGTGCCCACATGCTGGCAAACCATGTGAACGATGCGCCACGTAGGAAAAGCATAAACAATGGGGGGTCGCCTAGCGGAGTCATTAGTCCACCGCAGTTGGCTACAATAGCAATGAAGAATAGTACGGTGTGTACCTTATACTCGCGTTGTTGGTTGGTGGTGAGCAGGGGACGAATCAGCAGCATAGCTGCACCTGTGGTACCCATTAGCGATGCCAATACAAAACCGATAGCCATAAACAGCGTGTTTACAATAGGCTTGGCTTTGATATCACCACTCAGGTGTATTCCACCTGTAATCACAAATAGTGCCAATAGCAAAATGATAAATGGCACATAGTCAAAGAAAATCGTATCAACCAGCGAATGACCCAGTCCTACATAAATCATATAGGCGGCTACGGGTACACCCAACACAGCAGATACGATCAACTTGTTTAGATTGCTTTCCCATTTTTCAGGGGCGATCATGGGACCAACAGCAATCGCAAGTAGCATAATTCCGAAAGGAATCATTGCCCATGCGGGCATCATAAATACTTGTTCCATAGATTGTTAATAATTTTTGTTTTTTTTTGTTTTATCTAGTGTCCTAGTTGTCTAGTCTAGTTTCAGTACTGCGAGGAAGGCTTTTTGTGGCACTTCTACATTGCCGATTTGTTTCATTCTCTTTTTGCCGCGTTTCTGCTTTTCCAGCAGTTTACGTTTACGGCTCACGTCGCCACCGTAGCATTTGGCAAGCACATCTTTGCGCACTTGTTTCACCGTTTCGCGGGCAATGATTTTGGCTCCGATGGCAGCCTGTATGGCGATGTCAAACTGCTGACGGGGCAGCAACTCTTTTAGTTTCTCGCACATCCTACGGCCAAAGTCTAGCGCATTGTCGCGGTGGGTGAGGGTAGAGAGCGCATCAACTTGTTCGCCATTCAGCAAGATGTCTAACTTCACCAGGTTGCTGGGGCGGAAGCCGTTTGTGTGCCAATCAAAACTGGCATATCCTTTGCTAATCGATTTCAGTTTGTCGTAGAAATCAATCACAATCTCACCTAGTGGCATGTCAAATAGTATCTCCAACCGATCGCCCGAGATAAACTCTTGTTTCACCAGTTCTCCGCGTTTACCCAGACATAGGGTCATTATCGGACCTATGAAATTGCTTGTGGTGATGATAGATGCCCGTATGTATGGCTCCTCTATGCGGTCTATTTCTGTCAGGTCGGGCATGCCTGCGGGGTTGTGCACCTCTTTCATCGTGCCGTCTTTCAGATATACGTTATAACTCACGTTGGGCACGGTGGTAATCACGTTCATGTCAAACTCGCGGTCTAAACGTTCTTGCACAATCTCCATGTGCAACAGACCCAGGAATCCGCAACGGAAACCGAAACCCAATGCTACCGACGATTCGGGCGTGAAACTGAGCGACGAGTCGTTTAGTTGCAGTTTTTCCAGCGATGCGCGCAGGTCTTCATAGTCCTCGGCTTCGATTGGATACACACCTGCAAACACCATCGGCTTGGCTTCTTGGAAACCTGCTATGGCTTGGCTGCAAGGCCTATCTACGTGCGTAATCGTGTCGCCTACTTTCACTTCTGACGAGGCTTTGATGCCCGATATGATATAGCCCACTGTGCCTGCCGACAACGCTTTTTGGGGTAACATATCCATCTTTAGTACGCCTATCTCGTCTGCATCATATTCTTTCCCTGTGTTAAAAAAGCGTACGCGCTCGCCTGCACGTATGGTGCCGTTCACTACTTTAAAGTAGGCTATTATACCGCGAAAACTATTGAAGACGGAGTCAAACACCAGACATTGCAGCGGTGCTTCAGGGTCGCCTTGTGGGGCAGGAATACGGTCCACAATGGCGTCTAAGATAGCCTCTACGCCCTCGCCAGTCTTGGCGGAGCAGCGCAGTATCTCCTCGCGCTTGCAACCGAGCAGGTCTATTATCTCATCCTCTACCAGGTCGGGCATAGCGCTCTCCATGTCGCACTTGTTCATCACGGGAATAATCTCCAAATCGTGATCCAATGCCATATACAGGTTGCTAATTGTTTGGGCTTGCACACCCTGACTGGCATCTACTACCAGCAACGCGCCCTCGCAGGCGGCTATACTGCGGCTCACTTCATAACTAAAATCCACGTGACCCGGGGTGTCAATCAGGTTTAGTGTGTACCCCTTATATTGCATTTGTATGGCATGGCTCTTTATCGTGATGCCGCGCTCCTTCTCCAGGTCCATGTCGTCCAGCACCTGATTCTCCATGTCCTTTTGCGCAATCGTGTTGGTCATTTCCAACATACGATCAGCCAGGGTAGATTTACCGTGGTCGATGTGCGCAATGATACAAAAATTTCGTATATTCTTCATAAGGTCACACTTCTGCAAACTAAATTCGGGTACAAAGATACAAAAATATTTTGGTATATCAAAATTTTTTAGTAATTTTGCAGGCAATTTGCATTTTTTCGACAAAAAAGACACATAAATCAATGAATAAACAAAATGTAGTAGTTCGCTTTTGTGGCGATTCGGGCGATGGCATGCAGCTCACGGGCAATATGTTCTCGTCGCTCAATGCTATTTTGGGCGAGAAGATTTCCACGCTGCCCGATTTTCCAGCCGAGATACGTGCCCCGCAAGGCACTTTAGGGGGTGTGAGTGGATTCCAGGTTTGTCTTGGTCCTGATGTCTATACCCCTGGCGATAAGGCCGATGTGGTGGTGGCAATGAATGCGGCTGCGCTCAAAGTGTGTGTGCAGGGCGATATGTTCCGCTCAGATGCGGTTATCATTGTCGATACGGATAGTTTCACCAAGGCGGATTTGGAAAAGGCGCAATACACTACCGACAATCCGTTTACCGAGCTTCATCTGCCCGAGACGGTTCAGATAGTGCCTGTGCCTCTCACAACGCTTACCAAAGAGAGTCTCAAAGACTCGGGTTTGGACAATAAGTCTATTCTCAAATCGCGCAATATGTTTGCTTTGGGCGTGGTGTGCTGGCTCTTTGACCGTCCAATGGACAAGGCTATTCATTTCCTGGAAGATAAATTCAAGAAAAAACCGCAACTCATCACGCCTAATGTCAAGGTGATGACCGACGGTTATCACTATGGCGACAATACGGCGCTTAATATCAATCATATTCATTTGGAAAAAGCTACCGACCTGCCGCATGGCACCTACACCTCTATCGCGGGCAACAAAGCCACTGCGTGGGGACTGATTGCTGCGGCGCATAAGTGTGGCAAGCGTCTTTTCTTGGGTTCTTATCCTATCACGCCTGCTACCGATATCATGCACGAGTTGGCTGCCCGTAAGGATATGGGTGTTATGGTGGTGCAAGCCGAGGACGAGATAGCAGGTGTCTGCACCGCTATTGGTGCTTCTTTTGCGGGCGATTTGGCCTGCACCTCTACTTCGGGTCCTGGTCTCAGCCTCAAATCCGAGGCCATAGGTTTGGCTGTTATGTCCGAACTGCCTTTGGTGGTTATCGATGTGCAGCGTGGTGGACCATCTACAGGCTTGCCTACCAAAACCGAGCAAACCGACCTCTTGCAGGCTGTCTATGGCCGCAATGGTGAGTGTCCTGCTGTGGTTATTGCGGCTTCTACCAGTGCCAACTGTTTCCAATTCGCCTACGAGGCGTGCAAACTGGCATTGGAGAATATGACGCCCGTTATCCTGCTTACCGATACCTATTTGGCCAACGGCACTGCCTTGTGGCGTATTCCTGCGCTGTCTGACTTGCCTGATATCCATCCGCAGGGCGTACCCGAGTCGCTACGGGATCACTACAATCCCGCTTTGCGTAACGAACGTGGTGTGCGCTATTGGGCTACCCCAGGCATGCCTGGCTTTGAGCATCGCAATATAGGTTTGGAGCGTGATAGTGACAAAGGCACTATCTCTACCAATCCTGCCAACCACCAGAAGATGGTCTTGGCACGCAAAGCCAAGATAGACCAAGTGGTCAATGCGATACCTGACTTACAGGTGCAATGCAATGTCCACAGCGACACGCTCTTGGTGGGCTGGGGCTCTACCGAGGGCCATCTGCATGCGGCAGCTATGGAACTCAATTGTGCCCTTGCGCATTTCAATTATATCAACCCGTTGCCTAAAAATACCGCCGAGGTATTTAGTCAGTATAAACGCATTATTGTGTGCGAACTTAATACGGGTCAGTTTGCCAATCTTCTTCGCAGTCGTGTGCCTGATGTTGTATTTGAGCAGTATAACGAACTTACCGCTCAACCTTTCGCTGTTGAACGTATCGTAAATTTTGTGAATCATGGACGCTAGTACATTTAAATCCGATCAATATGTCCGTTTCTGCCCTGGTTGCGGAGACCATGCTATCTGCTTGGCGCTGCAAAAAGCCATGGCGCAAATAGGGGTACCTACTTATCAAACAGTGGTTATCTCGGGTATAGGTTGCTCTAGCCGTATGCCTCACTACCTCAATACCTATGGTTTCAATACTATCCATGGTCGTGGTGCTGCTATCGCTACGGGTGTCAAGACCTCTCATCCTGAGCTCACGGTGTGGCAGATGACGGGCGATGGCGACTGCCTCGCTATAGGTGGTAATCATTTTATTCATGAGCTGCGCCGCAATGTAGATTTGAATATCTGCTTGTTCAACAATCGTATCTATGGCCTCACCAAAGGGCAGTACTCACCTACATCGCCCAAGGGATTTGTGTCTAAATCCTCGCCGTATGGCACAGTAGAGCGTCCTTTTATTCCTGCTGAACTGGTTCTAGGAGCGCGTGGCACGTTTTTTGCTCGTACATTAGATGTCGATCTACCCACTACGGTTGATTGCATGGTGCAAGCCCAGCAACACAAGGGGGCTAGTGTGATTGAGTGCTTGGTCAATTGTGTTATTTTCAACAATGGTACCCATAGTTGGGTCTCCGATCGCGAGACACGTGCCGAGCATACTATCCTGCTCAAACAGGGCGAGAAGATGCTTTTTGGTGCCAATAGGGACCAAGGTCTCAAACTCGACTATTCTACCCTTATCCCCCATTTGGTGGTCACTACCGCTTCTGACCCCGATGTGCTTGTACACGATGCCACCATGGCAGACCCTACGTTGCACCGTATGTTAGCCCTTATGGGACAAGACGACGGACTGCCTGTTGCACTGGGCGTGATACGCAATGTGGAGGAGGAGACCTACAACGATGCAGTCAATCGCCAAATCGACGAAGTGCGCACAGCAGCCAAAGCTACTACGTTTGACCAACTCACCCAATCGCTTGAGCGTTGGAATATATAACACGAACACGAATACTAATACTACCAAGACTCACACCCACATGAATCGTCTTTTTTCTTCGATTGTATTGCTTTTTTTCGCCACTTCGCTACTGGCGCAGGCTTCCTATCATGCATTTATTCATGCTGGGGTAGGCTGTTACTACAAGTCCAATAGCGATTCTCCCCTTAAGGGACCTAATAAGATTGATGGCATCTATGGCATCACGCTTATCAATGGTGCCCAGATTGGGGAACGTTTCTATGTGGGTGTGGGGCTTGGTTTTGAGAGCTTGATGATGTCGCGTGGTTGGGATAGCTCCGATGGTGCTGTCGATTATAAGCCAGGTAGCAATATTTATTATGGTTTTCCTGTTTTTATCGATGCTAAGTGGTATCTGCGTCCTATGACGCATATTGTTACTCCTTATCTTATGCTGGATCTCGGCTATGAGGCTTGGCGTAATGATCCGTTTGGCAATCTCAAACATCGTGTGGACCAGCTCTATCAGAACTGTCTGTATTTCAATGGCGGTTTTGGTCTGCATATTGGCCGTTATGCCGATATTAGTTGGACTGCGGGTCTTCGTGATGTTCAGTTCCGTGTGGGCGTAGAGTTATAACGCTATGGATCTTCTGCTAATCATATTGGGTGCTTTATCGGTCTTTTCACAGGCACTATCCTCAAACTTATCTGCTGCGGCTGGATGCTATACGACTTTATTGCCGCCCTCATACCCTAGCAGATACCTGTTATTTGGCTATGTAATAAATCGCTTGCTGCCATAGTGCTATTCTACGTTTTTGGTATGAATTTGTAGATTATATTCTACGTTTTTGGTATAAAATTGTAGATTATATTCTACGTTTTTGGTATAAAATTGTAGAATTTGCATGTTTTTATTATTATCTCCCCAATCTTACCAACTACCAGTAGCCAAAAGAGTAGTGTACACCACTTATAGAAAGGCGGAATATGTTTTACCTCTTTGGTCACTTCTACTGGTTTGTAAATAGTGGTTGTATCATTGTGGGCGATGGTGTCGGTTAGTACGTGCCACCTATCGCGCCAATGCTCAATGACTTTGTTTTGAAAGACCGTGTCACCTTCGTGCCAACGATCAACCCAAATGCTATCACGGATAAATACACTATCGCGTTCTATACTGCGGTGGTCGCTGCTTGTGTTGGTGATGGTGTCTTGTGGTACTACGTATTTGGTTGGTGCGCACCCGACCAAAACAAACATCATCAACCAAGGATATAGCCGCCAAAAGTGCTGTACCTTTGCTTTGAAACGCTCAAAGCGGGCTTGTTTGCGCTCGCTTTTATCTTGCACCCAATCTTCCATGGCGGCTAATTGCCGCTTGCTAGGGCATAGGCGACTGCCTGTAAAATGTTCTTGCTTGTAATACATAGTCTATTGATTTTTATAGCGGTAGTGATAATCTATACCGAACAAACTGCCTGCAAAGGTCAGTATCTCCCCGAAAGCGATTAGCATACTGGTATGCACCTCGCCTTTGGGGTCTATGTATATGCAGATGAATATCATTACGATACCTGCGGTACACATCGCTACGGCTAATATGAGTTGTATGTTCTGTTTCATAGAAAGAAAGGGAGGTTTCAATCTCCCTTTCCCAATTTGGGGCCCTGCCCCCCCCTTGCCCTATGAGGGAAAGGGGTTCGGGGGATAGGGTCTTTAGTCCTCTGCCTCGGCATCGTAAGCCTGTATGCAGACTGCCCACAGGTACTTAGTCAGCGTTGGATAGGTGCTTTGGGCCTTGAAGGCTGCTTGGTCTGCGCTACGCTGCGACACATCCTTGCGGCGAGTAGCCACCATAGCCTGGATGGTCT
>JAKSNM010000059.1 GCA_024399785.1 Paludibacteraceae bacterium | reverse complement strand
GCCTCCAAGGCACGTATATTACGTCCTTCACGACCAATCACACGGCCCTTTACCTCATCGTTATCAATGTGGAACACCGATACAGCATTTTCAGCCGTAGTCTCTGATGCCACACGTTGGATAGTTTGAATAATAATTTTCTTGGCCTCTTTGTTGGCAGTGAGACGAGCATCGTCCATTGTTTCGTTGATATAAGCCATCGCAGCTGTTTTGGCTTCATCTCTCATCGTCTCTACCAGCTGTTTTTTTGCATCTTCAGCCGACATGCCCGAGATAGTCTCTAGTTGGCGTTGCACTTGTTGGTGCATTTTCTCGGTCTCTTGCTGTTTATACTCTACGGCCTTTTGCTGCGCTTCCAACGACTGTAGTTGTTGATTCAACTCGTTTTGTTGGCGTTGCAACTCGCCTTGACGCTGATTCAACTCGTTTTGGCGTTGATTGAGTTGTTGCTCACGCTGTTGTTTTTTCTGTTCGTCTTGACGCATTGCATTATCATGCTCTAGCTTCAAGGCTATAAATTTTTCTTTGGCCTCAATCATCTTGTTTTTCTTGATTACTTCGGCCTCTTCTTCGGCTTTCTTCAACACTCCTGATGCGGAATAGCGGAAGAAAGCATAACATCCTACGGCACCCAATAATAGGCATCCTATAGCTATTAAAATAGTTGTCATTGTCTCAAATAGTATTTAATGATTATTTGTTAGTTTTTTTTCTATTTCTTGATTCAAATGCTTGATAGCGCGCAGATAGGGTTCTAAATCTTTTTCGCGCGTAGAAGCAAATAGATTGACTGCAACTCGTAGTGCCACATACATCCAAAGTTGCTCAGATGTAGCAGAGGGCAATCTGCGCTGGTGATTTTGATACTCATTGTTTAGCAGAGTTTGTGCCTTACGATAAAACGGCTCATCGTCTCGTTCCACATCCAGCGCGATGCGATGCGAGTCTAATGTAATGATAATATGTTGTTTATCGCTCATTGTTTCAACACATCTAGTGCACGGTCTAACTGCGCTATCATATTGGTTATATGCGTTTTCGCAGCCGTGCGTTCCTCTTCTCCTCCCAACATAGCGTGCGCTAGTTGGAGTTTACGGTATTTATCTTGTACAGCCGCCAATTCTGCGTGAGAACGCACTATTTCTTGGCGCTGTTCATCGTTTTTCTGGTTGAGTATTGCCACCTCTTGCTCAAGCGCACTAACGCGCTCAAGCAAGTTGTGGATATTGTTTTCTAACTCAACTAGGGGCTCCATTAGAAAGCGTAACTTACACCTAAACCAAGATTAGCTAGGAATTGCACACGCTCCTTGCCACCATTGATAGATAGGCCATTCACATATTTCAAATCAGTAGTAAGGGAGATATTCAGCACTTTCAATACGCTATAGCTGATAGCCACATCCCAATCTACATCAAAGTTACCAAAACGACGATTGTTGTCGCGATAGCCCAGATAGTCACCCACCTCAGTGGTGCCAAACTTATCCAGCATTTGAGCTTCCGAATAAATCTTATTCGACTCACCAATTTGCATGCTGTATAATTTGGTTTTGTCCCATGCATAAGGAGTGTAAAGAGTAACATGGGTCATAATCTTCAGGTCTTTGTAGGTCCAGTCAATGCCACCCTTTAAGGTAAGACCCAACTCTGCTTTAGCGTTCATATATTTTTTGTGGTAGCCATCCTCGCCCATATCATCGTATTTCCACACGCCGTATGCCTCTTGCAAGCTTTGACGCAAGTTATAGTCACCTGCGCCATCTATTTCTGCTTGACTGGCACCAGGATTGTTGAAAGCATACTGATCACGGCTTAGATTTTTCCAACGTTCTTGCGTTTTGTCGTTGGTATAAGCTGTGGTGATACGGCCAGCTACTGGAGATATATAAACCGAGAAAATGCTGTTGGGTTTCCAATCAATACCGACAGAAATATCGGTGTAAGAAGGAGCCAAGATATTACTAATAATGGAGTTGTAACCGTCTAAGCCTTTGTAATCACGTCCCAGATCAAATTGTGTTTGAAAACTAGCATTTACAGTAAGATACCACTGTTTAGCAAAGCCCCAACCCAGTTTGGTGTCAAATTTCAGGTTATCGCTGGCTTTTTGCAATTTATCATGCTCTTGATCCAAATAAGTCATACCATACTCTGCGTTCAAGTGTGTATCCCAACTTAAACCATTTTTGTCGTACAAACAACGTACTTTGCCAAATACGGTACCCGTTACATTGTTTTTACCACCGGCAGCCCAATTGACCATACCAGTAGCATTGGCATTCACGCCTACTATACCAGACCATGCCCAATCTTTAGGAGCAGGCTCAGCAGCCTCTTGCGCCATCATAGCTGTAGTGCATAGAATAGTAGCTAAGAAAAGAAAAGATTTTTTCATTTTTACGTAATTTTTATAATTCAATAATTGTTATTTAATGAGCAAAACCCATATACGCTGCAAAATTACAAAAAAAAATGCATTTATGCAAATATTTGTCAAATTTTACACAAAAAAAAATAAAATTTACACCTATATATAAAATATTATTTGTAATTTTGCAGCGTGAAATAAAATGCCGTATTGGGCATTAGAAAAGAATATCAATTTTAATCCATTATAAAAAAAATGAAAAAACTATTATCCTTACTACTCCTAACGATTGCCATCACCAATGTTTATGCAGGAACACCCGTAGCTGCACCAGCAGGGACCTATTCATTTTTAAGCATTTCTCCTACTCCTGGCGGAACGAATCGATTTTCGCCCATCTTGGCCAATAGTGTCTTTCTGTACAGAAACACGGTGTGGAGTTATAGTGGTTCAAACGGCATTAAGACCTATAATAGTTCAGACAACAATTCAGGTTGTGCCTTGTATATTGACAAGTCAATGGCTCTATCTGGCACCGTATATTTGAACAGCGACAAAAAAGGAGCAGATGTCACAGTAAATGTATATTCAATCACCGCCACTATTTTTGACAAGTTTTTGGACGGCACGCCCAATAAAACTACTATTACAGACAATTTAATGACCAGTCTAGTAGGTTCGTTTACCATTACGATTGGTTCTACTGAAAAGAAAGGAGATTTTTCTGGAAGTATGGCCTCATCACTAGCGGCTGGTTATTACTACATCGTATTTTGCGCAGGTGCTACATCGGGTAATACGTATGCCAAATCCATCACTCTAACCGATGCAGGTCCTTCTGATGATGCCACCCTCAAAGCGCTCACTTACGACGGCACGTCTGTGCCTAATTTCTCTGCTGCTACGCTCAACTACGATGTTGAGTTGCCCGCTACTTATACAGGCACTCCCGTAGTGGCTGCTACGGTCAACAACAGCAAAGCACAAACGCCTGTCATCACGCAACCTGCTGCTGTGCCTGGTTCTGCCAGCGTTTTAGTTACTGCTGAAGACGGCACAACCAAAAAAACTTATACTATCACTTTTACCAAGGAGAGCAGTGCCCCAAAAGTTGAGTCCGCTACATGGACGAATATCACCGCTGCAGGAGCCACGGTGGATAATGTGAGCATGACCATTACAGGTAAAATCAAAAACGGCACAGGTCTAACCGCTATTGCGCCTACTTTTACTGGTAAGAACATCGCTTCTTGGACTCCCAACACCGCTACTGATTTTAGCGGTGGTGCAGTAGCATACACATTGACCAGCCCAACTGGTGAGACTACGATTTACAACGTTACCATCACCGAGGCAGATCCTATTTCAGACGATGCTACTCTCAAATCGCTCACAGTAGCAGGTTGCACACTCAAACCAGCCTTCTCACCAGCCACTACTTCTTATCAAGTGGAGGTATCAGGCGGCACTGTGCCCAAAACAACTGCTGTTGCCAACCACGCTGCTGCCACAGCAGTAGTGACCGATGCATCCTCTGTGGCAGGTGTTACCAAAGTGCTTGTGACTGCCGAAGATGGTGTCACCACTAAGGAGTATCAAATCTCTTTCAAAACAGTAGTACCTCCCAGTGGACTGACTGCCCACGTACCTGATATCTATGACCAACCCAAAGAGGCTGGCGGTTATAACACACCTCTTGTTGTGTTCAACAATCGTGAATATGAGGTCTATTATTCAGGACGTGATAATGGTGATTTGATGAGTATCACCACCCAGAACGCAGACCGCGTTCCTGGAATATGTGCCACAGGCAATACCGAAACGACCTGTAAGGCCAAAGATAATTGGTTTGAGATGAGCACTTCTGCCGTAAGTAGCTGTTCTGCCGCTGCAGTAGATGAGTTTGCGGGCACCACTGGTCGTGAGCACCGAATGATAGCAGGCAGCGGTAATTACAAGATGCTTGTAAAAGGTTTCGACCAATTCTCGCTCTATGGTAAGGACAAGAAATACGACCCTGCAAAACCCGCCAACTGGAATATTTTTGAGGTTTATATTGATGGCATCAAACAGGACATGACTCCTGATGCCAGCAACTATACTGTTCGCCGTTTTGATATTTCCTCAGACGAGCACTTGATTGAAGTGAAAGCTATCGGTGGTAGCACCTGCGCCGTAGTAGGTTTCTCGCTTCGTGTCGGCACCGACCCTCGTGTACGTTATGTTATGGGTAACGACTCATCGCAAAGCATCTTCCAAACCCGCAAACTATCGCCTATCACTTATATTGTGAAAAACAACGTAGATACACGTGTGGTTTGGACCTCTGGTACGCCTGCCACAGGCATTGACTTGGCTGCGCACGGTCACGCAGGTGTTAGTGACACCCTTATGTTGGAAGGTACAGCCAACTGCCCAGTGGGTACGTACACCTACCGCATTGTTACTTACGATGCTAGCGGTAACGAGAAATCAAGTGTAGATCGCGGTTCATTCATTGTAGGCTCCCTACTGACTGCCACTACCGACACCATTGTAACGGCCTATGACGGCTGGTCCATGGACGCTATCGAATTTACTTATTATGCACTAGATGCCAGCCAAATACATATCAATTGGAAAGGTTCTGCTCCCGCAGGTGTCAGTGGCTCGGGCGCCGATGGCGTATATACCATAGCTGGCACACCTACCGCACAAGGAACTTATCCGTTCACCATCAGCATAGATGGCGGCAATACGCTTTCGGGTAAGTTGATTGTAGAGCACCTGGAGTTGGGCAACAACCCAATCTTGTATATGTATAAGGGTAATACCGACAAAGATGGTATATTGGCTTATCTCAAAACCAAACACTCGGTAATGGCTGCTACCCAAACTTCGGTGGCTAATATGAGTGACACTCAGAAGAATAAATTTAAAGTGATTGTGATAGGTGAGAGCACCGATGCCAACTACGAACCTGCTCTTGATTTGATTCGCCAAAGCACTATACCTGTACTCAATATGCAAGCCTTTGCCTACAACCCATCGCGTCTAGATTGGGGAATGGCAAGCAATGGTAGTGCCAAGACGGCTAAGATGAAAGTGGTGCAACCTAACCACCCGATTTTCAAGGTTATGGCTCTATCCGCAGGGCAGGAGATTGACCTATTGGATAGTGTAGAATATCGTGGTTTGGTGAATGCTGAGGTTTATCACGCTGGTTCATGGTGTTTGGCCACCTCGGCCATTCGTGGTGAGGACTACACAACCGATGCCGAGCATCAGACTTTCCTGCATGAGGTAAGTGCAGCCGAGCGTGGTAGCAAATATCTATGTTTGCCTATTGCCAAAGCATCGTCGCAGCACTTGACCAGTCAAGGTAAGCGTTTGATAGAAGAGTGCCTGAACTACTTGATGGACGGCAGCAAATCGCCTATCGCTTTGCCTACGTTGCAAATCACCAGTTTCAAGGTGAACAATGTGGCTGGTGTGATAGATGAGGCCAACAAAACCATTATCGTTAATATGAGTGTAGGTGATTATAGCGCAGTAGCTCCAGTGGTGACTGTGGCTGATCCTACCACTTTTGTTACTCCTGCTAGTGGTGAGGTAGTAGATTTCAGCAATCCATTTATCTCGATTAATTATGTAGTGAGCGACTATATTAATAAGGTGACTTACAAAGTCTTTGTTAAACAGCCTACCGCATTAGAGGATGTTTATATGCCAGGTGAGTGGGTGAACATCTACAATATGCAAGGATTGAAGGTGATGACTACCAACGATGATGTGCATCGCTTGTCTTTGCCAAGAGGTGTTTATATCATCCAAACGCCAACCCATTCGTTCCGCATCTTCAAATAAGTGCGGTTTTGGGCACGCTCGCTTAGAGTAAATGCCATACGAGACCACGCGCTCCCCAAGCGCTCCCTG
>JAKSNM010000058.1 GCA_024399785.1 Paludibacteraceae bacterium | reverse complement strand
AACTTTTTTCCTCAAATCCTTGCACAATTCAAATATTTTTACTACCTTTGCACCCGATTTCTAATGGCAAGATTAACGGATTAAAATCAAATTATTATCAGTCAGTTACCGAAAAATTATCGGACGATTAACGGACGATTATCGGAAGATTAACGGATTATTAACGGAAAATTATACAACTATGGCTAAAGTAACTTTCTCTTACCCCTACGAACAAGTGTTGGGTAAATTGCACAAACATGATCCTAAATGCCCTGTCCAACGCCAAAAACTCTACCGCGATTCCAAAGGCAACGTTATTGGCGCAGCCAAGGCTGAAACTTACCTTATCAAACGCCCTCGCGACCTGGCTGCTAAACCCCTTACTGGCGAACAACTAGAGAATGTCTCTACCTTCCAACGAGCCGTGGCTATCGCTAAAACCGAACGTGCCAATCCTGAACGTCTGGCTTATTGGACCGAGCGTTGGGAAAAACAACTCAAAAAAGGTGAACCAGAGGCACCTATCAATCCTGCTACCCACCAACACCGTATCTATATGCGCTTAGATATTTTTATCCAAACTGTTATTCAACGTGAACTCAAATTTGGCAACTGGACTAACTAATTTCTTAAAAAAATCACTTTTTATTTGCATATTTCCAAAAAAAGTTGTACCTTTGCAGCCAAATTGGTAAAGTTGGTGCTAAACCTACGAATTCCAAGTTATATTAACTATTAATTATTAACAAAACAATGAAAAAAATTTTTACACTTGTTTGCGCTGCTATTGTGGCTTTGGGCCTAAATGCAGCACCGCGTCAGTTCAATGGACAAATTGGCGCAAATGGTAAACCTGAATTCAAACACTTCCTGCAACATGTCGAAGCTCATCACCGTGCTCGTAAGGCCGCTAGCGCATTGCTGGAAAATGAGAATTTCTCGTTCCAAATTTCCGATATTACTGCTATGTCAGCCGATGTCGCCATCACTCCAGTTGACAAAATGGCTGCGTATATGTATGGTTATGTTGACGCTGCAAGCTATGCTGCTGCGTCTGAGGCTGAACTAGCTGATGAAATGAAATCTCAATTGGATTACATAATTATGATATATTCCATTTTTGGGGAAGAAATGACCTATGCTGACTTTGCTAGCGTAGGTGATTATAGTAAAACTCTTACTGATTTGGAGTCCAATACCGAGTATGTGGTGTTTGCATACCTGCTTGATCTTGAGTCTGGCTTGGCTTTGAGCGCATTCGATACGGCACATTTCACTACTCAATCTATGGAAATGTCTGATAATATTATTTCTATGAGTTATGCTAATGGTGTGCTGCAAATCTCTACCACCAACGACGATCCTTATTTCTTTATCTTCGAGTCCAAAGCAGACTATGAGTACTACCAATCTGATTATTCAGAAGCCTCTATTAAGGCTGAAATCAAGGATTGGATTTCTACTGCTGATGAGTACGGCATGTTGGGCTACTTGGTATTCTCTGGCGATACAGCCCTAAATGTAAATGATTTCAGTTTGTTTATCTATGGTGAGGATTTGGAAAGTGATGATTACATCGCATTGGCTGCTCCATTTAATATGGCTATCAATGGCGCTCCTAAATATTATGAGTTCCAATTCGCTGCTGCTCCTATTGTTTGCACTGACACCGTAGATATTCATATTGTTTCCCCAGAATGGAGCGACTATGTAGCTGAACAAGGCTGGTGGCAAGTAATGGGTGCTGAGAGTACAGATACTGTTTATTTTATCTCGCTATCCAACAGTATGACAGATGTTGTACCAGGCATCTATAACAAGGAGGATATGGATATGGAGTATTCGTACATCTATACGAATGGTTACAAAGTGGCTTTCGCTTCGCTGATTGTTGAGATTAAGGAGCAAGATGGCTACTATATCATGACAGCTGAAGGTGCAGGTAAAGATTCTATCTACTATCGCTTTACCTTTGATGCAATACCTGTAGGCGGTACTGGCCTGGAAGAGATTGCTGCTCAAATCCAATCTATGGGCAATAAGTTCCTCCACCATGGTCAAGTAATGATCCACAATAATGGACATTTCTACCACATGTTGGGTGGCCAACTGAAATAATAGCACTCCTCCCCCTAATCACGGGGGAGGGTATCGCGGTTTTAGCACATCGGTAGTGCATCAGCTTCCCAAGCTGAGGAGGCGGGTTCGACTCCCGTAAACCGCTCAACTCCAGGCTCTTTTTGAGCCTGAAGCTGTTTAAGGGGGATACCCCGTAAACCGCTCTTAGAAGCAGCCCCGATTTGGGACTGCTTTCTTTTTAAGGCCATTTTTAGGCGATTTAAGAGGGGGTAAGTGTGCCAATCGACAGGGTGTCGATAGCGAATTGTGATTTTTTTAGACGAAAAATTTGCATATTTGCTAAAAAAGTTGTATCTTTGCAGTCGCAAAGAAAAAATCCGATTAACCAATTAAACATACATATATGGCAGAAGACAGAATTATTCCTATGAAGATTGACGAGGAAATGAAATCCTCGTAC
The DNA here is from genome assembly GCA_024399785.1 of Paludibacteraceae bacterium. GTDB lineage: Bacteria > Bacteroidota > Bacteroidia > Bacteroidales > Paludibacteraceae > Colicola. The sequence goes on along the minus strand of JAKSNM010000058.1, from coordinate 3,913 downwards.
ATCGACTACTCTATGAGTGTTATCGTTAGCCGTGCGCTACCTGATGCTCGTGATGGTTTCAAACCCGTGCAACGCCGCGTGTTGTTCGGCATGAACGAACTAGGCAGCACGTCCGACAAACCCACCAAGAAATCCGCACGTATCGTGGGTGAGGTGATGGGTAAATACCACCCTCATGGTGACAGCTCTATCTATGGCACTCTAGTGCGTTTGGCACAGCCATGGAACATGCGCTATTGCCTGGTGGATGGCCAGGGTAACTTTGGTAGTGTAGATGGCGATGGTCCCGCTGCTATGCGTTACACCGAAGCACGTCTTAGCAAACTGGCCGAAGAGATGCTGCGCGATATCGAAAAAGATACCGTAGATATGCAGCTCAACTTCGACGACACACTCCGTGAACCAGTCGTTCTGCCTTGCCGATTCCCTAACTTGCTCGTCAATGGCGCTACGGGTATAGCCGTTGGTATGGCTACCAATATGGCTACCCACAACCTGGGCGAAGTGATAGATGGTTGCGTAGCATACGTGAAACGTCAAATCGCTATTGAAGAAGCTAAAAAAGCAGGCGTTGAGCTGCCAGAAGATATCTCCATTGATGAATTGATGGAATATATCAAGGCTCCTGATTTCCCAACAGGAGGCACCATCTATGGCTATCAAGGCGTGCGCGATGCTTTTGAAACTGGTAGAGGCCGCATTGTGATTCGTAGTAATGCGGATATCGAAACCAAAGACAATGGCCGCGAAGAGATTATTATTACCGAACTGCCATTCGGTGTGGTAAAGAGCGACTTGGTGAAGAAAATAGCCGAATTGGTTTCGGATAAAAAAATAGAAGGCATAGCTGATATATCCGACCAGTCCAAACGCGATATACGCATTGTGATAGATGTTAAGCGTGATGCGAATGCACAGGTTGTCCTTAATAAATTATATAAGTACACCGAGTTGCAGAGTTCGTTCTCATGCAACAATATCGCCCTTGTCAAAGGTCGTCCACAACTGATGAACCTCAAAGATATTATCTCTACCTTTATTGATCACCGTATGGATGTTGTTACTCGTCGCACCCGCTGGGAGCTGAAAAAAGCCGAGGAACGCGCACATATCCTGGAAGGTTTGATCATTGCGGTGGATAATATTGATGAAGTGGTCAAAATCATCCGTGCCAGCCGCACTCCTGCTGATGCACAACGCAACTTGGAGACTCGCTTCAACCTGGACGATCTACAATCCAAGGCTATCGTAGATATGCGTCTAAGCCAACTCACGGGCTTGCGTATCGACGAACTCAAAAACGAGTATGCTGAATTGGAAAAACTGATTGCACACCTCAACGACTTGCTGGCTAGCGAAGTGCTTCGTTATGGTGTTATCACCGACGAACTGCTGGAAATAAAAGAAAAATACGCCGACGAGCGTCGCACCAAGATTGTGAAGATGGCTACAGAGTTCAATCCTGAGGATATGTATGCCGACGATGATATGATTATCACTATCTCACATCTGGGCTATATCAAACGTACACCTTTGGCTGAATTTAGAGAGCAAGGTCGTGGTGGAGTAGGTATGAAAGCCTCTGCCAGCCGTGATGAGGACTTTATTGAATATGTCCACCAAGCCTCTATGCACTCTACCATGATGTTCTTTACCGAGGCTGGACGTCTCTATTGGCAAAAGGTTTATGATCTGCCAGAAGGCAACCGCCAGTCTAAAGGTCGCGCTATTCAAAATATCATTAACCTGGACAAGGGCGACAAAGTATGTGCCTTTATCAATGTCAAGGGCTTGAACGACCAAGAGTATGTGAATAGTCACTATCTGATCTTCGCTACCAAAAATGGCCTGATGAAGAAAACCACGCTGGAAGCATATAGTCGTCCTCGTGCCAACGGTATCAATGCCGTAGGTCTGCGTGAGGGAGATGCCCTGATAGGTGTTACCCTGACCGACGGCGAAAGCCAGATGCTGATTGCTAGTTACAATGGTAAGGTGGTTCGCTTCCCAGAGAACACCGTACGTGCTATGGGACGTACTGCCACGGGCGTGAAAGCTATTACTTTGGAAGAAGACGGCCAAGATCGCGCAATTGGCATGATTTGTGTAGAGCCTGATAGTAAACAGACTGTTCTGGTGATTTCTGAAAAAGGTTTTGGTAAACGTACCCGCCTGGATGACGAAGATGGCGAACCTGTATATCGTATCACCAACCGCGGTGGTAAGGGCGTTAAGACAATGCAACTGACCGACAAAACAGGTATGCTGATTGGCCTACACGCTGTGGATGATGATGAAGACCTAATGCTAATCACCAAATCGGGCACAGCTATCCGCATGGCAATGGATACCATCCGCGTCATGGGTCGTGCTACACAGGGTGTCAAGCTAATCGAACTGCAAAAACGTAACGATACACTCATGTTTGGTTGCACTGTACCTAAAGAGGAAGAAACAGCCGAGGAAGTGAGTGAGAACGAAAACAACGAAGAAAACAACAACGAAAACCAACCCACAAACGAGTAATACAATGAAAAAAATTATTTTCATGGCAAGTGCGGTGCTCATGAGCGCTGTTTGCCTAGCACAAGTGCAGAATGTGAAGAAAGTTCAAGGTCTAATCTTTCAAGAACAACCAGATTTCGCTCAGGCACGTCAACTGATGGCAGATGCATTGCAAAACCCCGAGACCAAAGATCTGGCCAATACATGGTATGTGGCTGGTTTGATTGGTTACAAGCAGAGCGAAGCAGCTATGATGGCTTTGGCTTACGGCCAAACTCCAGATTATATGACCCTCGGTCCTGCTGTAATTGAAAGTTATGACTATTGGTTAAAGGCCGACGAATTGGCACAAGTGCTGGTACAAGACAAAAAAGGCAATATGGTGATGGATAAGAAAAACGTCAAACTACGCAAGCAGATCGCCAATAATATGAAGGATTATTTCCAACGTGCCGAGATGATTCAATATGGTGTGCAGTTGAATGACCAACAACGCTATAGTGAGGCCTTTGACGCTTTCAGCAAATATCTGAGCATCCCAAAATTGGATATGATGCAAGATGCCAAACTGCAAGCCCAAATGCCGCAAGACACGACGTTTGACTTGTATAAATACTATGCAGCTCGCTTTGCTTATTCCAGTTCTCGTTTGGATGATGCCATTCCTTTGTTCCGTGAACTGATGGATGGCCAGGTAGAGGCTTTGGCTTCGAGCGAATTCTTATATCAATGCTATATCGACAAAGGCGATTCAACTAAGGCCGAGGAGGCATTGGTGGCTGGCATGCAGAAATTCCCTGCTGAGCCTTGGTTCTTACAAAATCTGATTAATACGTATGTGTTCTCCGGCCGTGACCAATTGGCTATCCAATGTTTGGAGCAGGCAATCCAACGCGACCCCAACAATGCGGACTACTACAACGTAATGGGTAATATATATCTAAATCAAGCAACCAAAATAAATGAGAAGGCCGCGTTTATTAAGGACAATAAGGAGTTTGAAGTGGTTAAAGCCCAAATGGATGAACTGTACAAGAAGTCGCAACCATATTTTGAAAAAGCGCATGAATTGGCTCCTGATAATAAGGACTATATGCAAGTGTTAAAAGGTCTCTATTATCGCTTCCAAGATCCTCGCTATAAGGAAATCAGTGCTGCATTAGGCAATTAATGGGACGTATACTCGCAATAGACTACGGACAGAAACGAACTGGATTAGCTGTAACCGATATACTCAGGATTGCAGCTAATCCTCTTTGTACAATAGAAACCAAGGACTTGCAGCAATGGCTCACTACCGAACTGCAAAAAGGCGAAATAGATGAGGTGGTGATAGGTAAACCCACCCAAACCAGTGGCGAGGATAGCCAATCTATGATATATATCACACCGTTTATGAATTGGTTTC
>JAKSNM010000057.1 GCA_024399785.1 Paludibacteraceae bacterium | reverse complement strand
TTTTATTTCAGCCACTTATCCAGCCAACCAAAGAACGTGCGTTGCCAAAGAATACCATTCTGTGGCTTCAATACCCAGTGGTTCTCATCAGGGAAAAGAAGCAACTGGGCAGGCACACCACGCATCTTAGCAGCATCAAAAGCCGCCATGGCCTGATTGGCCAAGATACGATAGTCCTTCTCGCCATGGATGCAGAGAATAGGCGTATCCCACTGGTCAACAAACTTATGCGGCGAATTGGCAAAAGTGCGCTGCGCAGTGGCATTGTCCGTTTCCCAATAAGCGCCACCCATGTCCCAATTGGCGAACCATTTCTCCTCGGTCTCTAAATACTGCATCTCCAAATTGAAAATACCATCGTGGGCAATAAAAGCCTTGAAACGATGCTCGTGATGGCCCGCAATCCAATAGACACTAAACCCACCGAAACTGGCACCTACACAGCCTAAACGGTCCTTATCCACATAAGGCAGGTTCTCGCATGCCTCATCGATAGCGGAGAAATAGTCGCGCATGCATTGTCCACCATAGTCGCCACTGATCTGCTCACACCACGCTTTGCCAAAACCTGGCAAACCATGACGGTTAGGCGCCACAATCACATAGTCGTTGGCAGCCATCATCATAAAGTTCCAACGATAGCTCCAGAACTGACTAACAGGCGACTGAGGACCACCCTCGCAATAGAGCAGAGTAGGGTATTTCTTATTGGGGTCGAAATCAGGTGGCAGGATAATCCATGTGAGCATATCCTCTCCCTCGGTGGTTTTCTGCCAACGAGGAACAACCGTACCCATCGTGATCTGATTGTAGATATTTTGATTTTCAAACGTCAGTTGCTTCTCCTGTCCGTTGGCAAAGACAAACAACTCGTTTGCCTCACACATAGAGTGGCGCAGGTAATAGAGCTGATTATCAATCATGTCGATAGGCTCGTAGTCGTATTGCCCGCCACGGAGTTGGGTGATGTCACCCGTGTTGGCATCCAGACGATAGATGCCTACCTCGCCGTGCCAGCAAGCCGAGAGAATAATCGTAGAATCGTCTGCCCAGAAATATTCGTTTACGTCGGTATCAAGCGCCTTGGAAATAAAGCGCTTCTCACCTGTGGCTAAGTTTAAGATAAAGAGACGGTTAAGGTCGCTCTCATACCCATCGTGCTCCATGGACAACCACGCCAAACGCTGTCCGTTAGGCGAATAAACAGGGTTGGTGTCATAGCCCATCATACCTGCGGTGAGATTAGCATGCTCGCGCGTGTTAATATCATAGGTATAAATATCCGAATTGGTAGAAAGTGCATATTCCAATCCTGCTTTTTTGCGGCACGTATAGGCCAACGTGTGGTTGTCGGGCGCCCAGGCCAGTTGCTCTACACCGCCGAAAGGTTTCATAGGACTCTCAAACACCGTGCCATCTAGTATATTTACCGAATTACTGATAGTTGCTGACCGCAGATCCATCTCGTTTTTATACACAAACTGCAATTGGCACACAAAAGGTTGCGGAGCAGTCTCGGTCCACTCATCCCAGTGCTTATACATCAGATCATCCACCACACGCCCCGAGGCTTTGGGCAGGTCAGGATGCTTGTCTGCCGTAGAAGGAACAGTCTTGACCTGACTAATCAACACCACCTGGTCGCGCATAGGAGAGAAAAGAAAACCTTCTATCTCTTGCTCAAAACCTGTAACCTCTATATCTTGCTGATGTTGACGCAGATAGAGCTTGCCGCCACGTAGATAAGCCAGCACACCACCACCTCCAAACCATGCAGGATCACTACCTACGAACTCGTCTATTAACTTTAACGAATCGCCCTCTTCGCAACAGATTCGAATCCATGTAGTAGAGCGGTTCTCCTCTACGCTATAGTAACTAACGGTATAGGCCAGCCAGCCTGTTTCTATATCCACTGTTACAGCACCTATACGACCCATTGCCCAAAGGGCTTCGGGAGTAAGACGACCGCCCTGTATGGTGATTTGGGGTTTGGTAATAGGGGCTTGTTCGGGTTCTTTGGTAGATTTGCAACTCATAATAAAAGCAGCCACAAGGGCCAAATAAGTGATTTTGGAACGCATAATAATCTTGTTTTCTCGTAAATTTTGGGCAAAGATACACTTTTTTTTGCATATATACAAAAATTTTTGTATTTTTGTACGCTATTTCGGTAGATTATGTCTCTCAATAAGGAAATATTGCGTTTGGCTGTTCCTAGTATATTGGCCAATATGACCATCCCCCTGGTGGGGCTGGTGGATATGGCTATTGCGGGACATATAGCCGATGCCGCCACCATAGGTGGCATAGCCATCGGCACCATGCTGTTTGACCTATTGTATTGGAACTTTGGTTTCTTGCGTGTCGGCACCAGTGGTCTCACGGCGCAGGCATACGGCCGTGGCGATTGGGACGAGTGCAATGGTCAGTTGAGACACGCCTTGCATATTGCCCTGCTGGGGGCTGCTGGTATATGGCTGATTCAGTGGCTGTTCGTCACGGTGGTACTGCAACTCGTTCCCTGCTCAGCAGAGGTGGCGGAAAAAGCACGTCTGTACTTCTTTATTCGTGTGTGGGCTGCACCAGCCACCTTATCTCTATTCGCCTTCAAGGGTTGGTTCATCGGCATGCAAGACACTACTTCGCCTATGGCGATAGATATAACGGTGAATGTAATCAATATGCTGGTCAGCTATGTGATGGCTGTGAAATGCCAAATGGGATTGGTAGGCATAGCGTGGGGAACGGTGATTGCCCAATACGTAGGCTTTGTGCTGGCGGTGACACTACTGATTATTCGCTACCGCAAGGCCTTTGTGCAACTATTCCACCGCTTGCCCAAACCTATTGTCAAATCGTCTGGCATGAACCTCAATTTGCTCATTAGATCGGTATGTTTCATGGTGGTGTATATCGGCTACACCTCCTTGTCCTCACGCTATGGCGACAACGAACTGGCTATATCAAGCCTGATCATGAAACTATTTATGATCGTCAGCTATTTCATTGATGGCTTTGCCTACGCAGGCGAGGCAATGGTGGGAAAAGCGTTTGGAGAACAACAAGTTAACCAAAATCAACCACCAACTAAAACCAGCCAGTTGGTGTGGACCTTGCACTTGTGGTGCTTAGGCATAGCAGTACTGTTTAGTCTGACTTTTGGCCTGTGGGGCGAACATATCATGCATGCGCTGTGGCTGGAAGTGGCGCAGGCTGCTTCGGGGTGGAACTACCTGCCGTGGCTGGTGGCTATGCCTCTATTGTCCGCACCTGCGTTTATGTGGGACGGTATCTATGTAGGCGCCACCGCTTCGCGTGAGATACGCGACGCAATGATTGCATCCGCAGCAGGGTTTGTACTGGTATATGTATTCCTGAAATACCACATGGGTATAGAAGCTGTCTTATATGCCTATTTTGCCCACTTGTTGGCACGAGATATTTACTTGACTGTTTTTTGGAAACGAACCTATGATAGACAAATTAGTGCATCGCCCCTGGCGCGTGTTAAAAAGTGAAAATATCCTGAATATAGGTCCTTGGCTCAATGTGCGTCAAGAGTTGGTGGAACTGCCCTCGGGCAAGCAGATTTCGACCTGGTTTGTGCTAGACTATCCCAACTGGATCAATGTGATAGCCGAAACCAAAGACCACCAGCTGGTGATGATAGACCAGTATCGCCACGGCTTGGGCGTAACCAAATACGAGATTGTGGCTGGAGTGATAGATCAGGGTGAGACTCCCTTGCAGGCTGCTCAACGCGAACTGTTGGAAGAAACAGGTTTTGGGGGCGGTGAGTGGCAGGAATATATGACCCTCAGTCCCAACACCAGTTGCCAAAGCAACCTTAGTTACACCTTTTTGGCGCGTGGGGTAGAGCGTTTGCGTGCCCAAGAACAAGAAGATACGGAGGATATTAATGTGCATGTGATGAATCGAAAAGATGTGTATGCACTATTGCAACAGGGCGAAATACTGCAAGCCCTGCATGCAGCACCCTTATGGAAATATTTTGTAGAAAACCCTATTTAATGACTAACTGGTTTCAAATAGCAGGCATCTCGCCCATCTACGGTTGGGGACCTACCAAACGGTGGATCATACAAGGCGGCCCAGACACCACTACGGACTTTGGCGACCTGGTGGCTAAGGCTCGTCAGGCGGGGTGTGTCTATATCGAAATACGCTGTTTTGCAGACTATACGCCCTATCGCACCCAATTGGAACAAGCGGGGTTTGTCTATCAACCGCACTATGATGTGGTAATCGATCCGCAACACCCCGTGCCAGATGCTAAGATGCGACAAATCAAAAAAGCATGTGCAGAAGGCTATCGCTGGCGCGAAGCACAGGGTGAAAATGACCTGAAAGCGTGGTATAGAAAACTGCGCCAACTCTATTGGCTTAAGATACACCGTCCCTTGCCACGATTGCAGTGGTTTAAGCAAATGATATACCATCATGGCTGCACCTTGTTGGTGGTGGAAAATCCACAACACCAGATAGTTGGCGGTGTGCTGCTGGCTGTAGAAGTGGACAAAAGCAAAGCCTATGAGTGGTATATCTGTGGCCAGGTGATGAGCACTTGGGCAGCTATCGATTGGTGCCGCCAACAAGGGGTGAAGTGCTTTGACACAATGGGGGCAGGCAAACCCAACGTACCTTACGGCGTGCGCGACTTCAAATTGCAAATGGGCGGAGAACTGCATGAATGGGGCAGGTATATCTGCGTGCTCAAACCTCAGTTGTATAAATTAGGCTGTAAAATAGCAGAATATTCATAGAATATTTGCATATTTCAAAAAATCTTTGTATCTTTGCAGCCCCAATTAAATAATTGGGGTTGTGGTGGTTATGCAAATCCTGACCGATGCGTTACATAGAATAGCCTACGCTACCGATGCTTCCGCTTACCGCGAGATGCCCTTGGGTGTGGCTTATCCTGAGACAGAAGACGATATACGTTGGCTGCTGAACGAGGCCCGTAGGCGTCATACTTATCTTATACCCCGTGCTGCTGGTACCAGCATAGCAGGTCAGGTGGTGGGCAAGGGCATCGTGATGGATATATCCCGCCACATGAACCGCATTCTGGAAATCAATGCGGAGGAGCAATGGGTGCGGGTGCAACCAGGTGTGGTGCGAGACGAACTCAATCTGGCGTTGAACCCCTACGGACTATTCTTCAGCCCAGAAACCTCTACCAGCAATCGTTGCTGCATAGGCGGCATGGTGGGCAATAACTCCTGTGGCACCCATTCGCTGATTTATGGCAGTACACGTCACCATGTGATAGGTCTGCGCGCCCTATTGGCCGACGGCAGTGTGTTGATAGTAGAAGGTGGAACGTGGAAAGTGGAAAGCGAACTGGGTGAGCGAATCATGCAGCAACTGCAAGGTTGGCAACACGATGAGTCTATTCGTCAATTACTCAAAGAACATTTTCCAGACCCTGGTCTTCGTCGTCGTAGTTGTGGCTATGCCTTAGATGAGACGTTGGAGAACCTTGACCTGTGCAAACTGATTTGCGGTAGCGAGGGTACGCTATGTATAGTGACCGAAATCACCCTCTCGCTAGACCCTTTGCCTCCTGCCCATAAGATGGTGGTGTGTGAGATGCTGGACACCATGGACCAAGCATGGGAGGCCAATCTAATGGCACTGAAGAATAAGCCAGTGGCCGTAGAACTGATAGATGGCAAGATATTGCAACTGGCCAAAGATAATATACAAGCCCAACGCAATATGGCTGTGCTGAACTTGGACCCTGCTCATTTGCCTGCTGCCATTCTTGTTTCGGAATATTGGAATAACTCGTTAGAAACATTGCAATCTTTCTCGCCTCTAAACTGTAGCGGAGTGTCCTCTAAACTCTCAACTAAACTCTACGATAGCGATGTGCAGAAAGTGTGGGACTTGCGCAAAGCTGGTTTGGGTGTACTAACCAGCATGCCTGGCGATGCCAAACCTGTAGGCGTGATAGAAGATACGGCTGTGGCTCCAGAGCGACTGGGGGCGTATATGAAGGACTTTGCGCAGATGATGCAACGCCTGGAATTGGAATGCGTCTATTACGGACATATATCTACGGGCGAATTGCACTTGCGTCCTATTCTGGATTTGAAACAGGAGAAAGATAGAAAACTATTCCGCGAGGTAGCCACAGAAACTGCCCAACTGGTGAAAAAACACCATGGTAGCCTGAGTGGTGAACATGGCGATGGACGGTTGCGTGGTGAGTTTATCCCCCTAATGTACGGGCAGGAGATATACGACCTGTTCTGCGAACTGAAAAAGACCTGGGATCCAGACGATTTGCTCAACATGGGCAAGATAGTCAACACGCCCCCGATGGATGAATATCTTAGAGTTGAAAGTGTAAAATGTAAAGATAATTTGCCAATTGATCAATTTACAAATTTACACATTGATTTGTTGCGCCGCATCGAGCGCTGCAATGGGGCTGGAGATTGCCGCAAAAGCAACCTGATAGGTGGCACGATGTGTCCTGCCTACAAAGTGAGTGGCGAGGAAATAGCCACTACTCGCGCTCGTGCCAACGTACTGCGTGAGAAACTGACGCGTGACCCCAAGGGAGTTACCTCCGAGGAAATAGCTACGGTACTGGATAGTTGCCTGGCCTGCAAGGGCTGCAAAAGCGAGTGCCCCAGCAATGTCGATATGACTCGCCTTCGCAGCGAGATACTGCAACTGAAATACGATGCTACCCACACGCCTTTCCGCAGTTGGATGGTGGCTCGTATGGCTAGTGTGGAGCGACTGGGAAGTATCGTGCCAACCATCTACAACTGGTTCGCTACTAATCGCCTGACAAGTACTGCTATCAAACATATAGTCAACTTCTCCACCGAGCGACAGATACCTACACTATCGCGCCACTCAATGCGATGGCTCATCAATCACGATGCATCCGTTCACCGATTCACCGACTCTCCTTCCAAAGGCAAAGTCTATCTCTTTGCCGATGAATTTACCAACTACCAAGAGGCGGAACTGGGACTGAAATTGGCACAATTGATTCGTGGCTTGGGTTATGAGGTGATCGTACCCAAACACGTGGAATCGGGTAGGGCGGCTATATCCAAAGGATGTCTGCATCTGGCTGCCAAATATGCCCGCAAAAATGTGGAAATGCTTGCGCCTATCATCTCAGATGAGACACCACTCATTGGT
>JAKSNM010000056.1 GCA_024399785.1 Paludibacteraceae bacterium | reverse complement strand
TTGTGGTGGGGAGAGGAGAAGCAACCGAGCCCCCAATGTGCCAAGCACATTCTTTTGGCGAGGTTTGCTTCGACGATTGCTTGTGTCGTCGCGAGATGACGTATAGCAGGTGCTGCTTCGGCAGCATAACAGTGCAGGCACACTCGGGGAGAAGTTCATGGTGGCTCCCTAGACCGCCTGCACTTTTTTTATGCTGCACCACAAAAACTACCAATTAGGGACAGACCCCTTTTGGTAGTTTTTTTACTTACAAAGTAACTTTAGCGTATCGAATCACTCCAATAGGGATGCCTGTCAGATGGGCTATTCGGTTGGCAGGTACTCCCGAATCGCGCACCAAGGCAAGAGCTATACGCAATGTTTTCTTATCTAGTTGTTGAAATTCGCTTATGGAGTGTGTATTGGTTAATTCATATAAAGTTTCTATTATCTGTTGGTCCCTTTCTTTTAAGGTCAGCCAATTCAGCTTTTCTCGGATATACTTACAGATGTCCGAATTACTTTCTTGGGTAAGGACTTTTAGATTATCCACCAAGTTTGTATGTTTGGTAGGGTGATTATTTTCTTGCAAAAATTTCACTATATCGTCCCGCGTAATTCCAAGATGCATTGTCTCTGGCATTGTGCAAAAACTACCAATTAGGGACAGACCCTCTTTGGTAGTTTTTACTGATGTTGTGGGTAGATATTCGTGCCAACTGCTATATGCGTATTGTGCGGGTGACTGGCAGTAACCAGCTTTAACTGGATTATAGTGAATGTAGTTTAATAGCGTGAAAAAATAGTCCTCATCTTCAACTACCTCAGACTTGTATCGATCTTGAAACAAATGTCCGATGCGCTCATATTTTTTGTTGAAATATAGTGCATATGCTGTTGATATGCGTTTGACGATTTGTCCTAAATCATTGGCATTAGGCTGAATAAGCAAATGTATATGGTTGTCCATTATACAATACGCATACAAAAAATATTCTGCTTCCGATGATGGTTGCTGTAACGTATTGGTAGTCTGAACAAACTTCAATATACGATACATTGCTTCGTAATCACTCGGATTCTCAAAAATCCGTTGTTTATTAACGCCTCTTAGCATCACATGATAGATGCCTGTTTGGCTAACTTTTCTAGGTTGTCGTGCCATGTTGTGTTAGTTAATTTCCAAAACTACCAAAAGGGGTCTGTCCCTAATTGGTAGCTTTTGCAACATTTTTCGCAAATATGCAAACGTTGCTTTTTGAACTACTGGTGGTTGGTAAGATCCTTTATCAACTCTTTATTTATAGCAAATAGCCACAGTGCTGCAACTGGCCTAAGTCGCCGTAATGCTCTAGCACAGCTTGTGCCTCTGCCATCTGCTGCTCGCCTTCCGACAATTGATAAACCTGAATCAACGCCTGTTGCAACGACAATGCACGATTTCGGCTGTCTGGGCAACCACCTTTGCCAAACGCTTTGGCTGCCATTTGACATTTATTGATGGCACTGGTCAGATACTGGTCGTTCACATCCGCATCTGCCCCAATTTGCTTCACAAACTGCAAAATAACCTGGCAACTCCACCAACCCTCAAACACACCGATCACCGCATTGCCATCTACATCGCGATTGCAACGGAACATCACGGTATCTGGAGCCTCGCCATCTACCTGACGGACATCTCGCACAATACCATTGTACACATCTACCGTTTCATGAATCAACGTGTCACCAATCTGACGCGAACTAACTGTCTTGGCTGTTTGCAGTGCCATAGCTTGCAGGCTGATCATAGCCATGCACAATAAAAAAAATTGTTTTTTCATAAGGTATATAGTTATTTATCTTGTTTGCTTTGATCTATCGCATATAGCGAGGAGGTCCCTGAGGAGCCATATTGCCGCCACTCTCATACATCTGCTGCATATAAGCAGCATCACCAGTGGCCTTCAAATCGCCCATCTTATTAAACTTATACGTGAACGTCAACATGAAATAAGTTGGCAACGCATTGGTTTTTTGGTAACTAACCGAGTTCTCACCTACGGTTTGGATAATGTTCTTTTTCTGATGCAACAGGTCATATGCCTTGAGCATAAGCGTAGCGTTGCCCCACGATTTATCCACAGACGCATTGAGTAATATCTCGTTCACATCGCTCAATCCTGTATAACCATAACGCGCTGTATAACCGCAATCGGCCGCTATATTCCAGCTCTTAGGCAAGTGGAACAATACATCGCCCGTGATAGACCAATCTACCACATTGCTGAGCGAATGCTCGTTCAAATTGTTGCTGGAACGGGTATAGCTCACCATACCAGTCACACCCAAATCGACTATGTCGTGAGTAAGACGAACACTAAGGTTCTCACGAATATTCAAACGACCCGTCTTGCTCTCCTCACCCAGGAAGAACTGGTTTTTGGAAATAGCCTCTTCTATCTGCGCCGTATTGCCCTCGTGCAAGATATACATCAATTGTTGGTTATAGCCCACCGAGGTGCGGGTGTTGAACTGCAGGAGTTTATTGGCAAAAGGCGTATTGAACATCAAATCGCCCCACACATTCCACGGCGTGCCCTGCGCATTGACCGTCTGCTGATAGAGCTTACCCGATTGGTCGTAAATAGAATTGTTGACCAAGGCATCTTGTGTAATAGTAGCATGCAAACCCGTCATCAAACTCCAGAACTTCTCCTGCTCAAACTTAGAGTACATAGCATGTATATTGTGAGCAAACGCAGGCTTCAAACCTAAATTACCTACCGTCTCGTTCATCGCATTGGAGTTGTTGCGCACAGGCTCCATCTGCTGGATAGACGGCTGCGAGTTGCGGCCACGATAGTGAATACGGGCAAACTCTTTCTTGCCGAAGTTATACTTCAACCGCACCGTAGGACTCCAGTTCCACGCATAAATAGTAGTGTCGCGCAACAGCTGACCACCATAGTACGTCTTGGTGCTAGTTTGGCTGGGATTGAACTGTGCACCCACCGTCAAATCTGTATTGGCCTGAATATACCGATAACTGAGCGAGACTGATTCCTGAAAGAAATTGTTGATCAGTTGGTTGGAATAGTCTTGGTTCCACTGGTAGTCGCCAGACTGAGAGGAGAAATCATATTGGTCCTTTACACTGCGACGCAGGTTGGTACCAAACATCAGCACCGTCTCCAAAAAATGGTTGCGACCCGCAATAGGCTCTACCCACGAAGTACGCACACGGATATTCCAACTGTTGTTCTTGGAATCGGTGTACTGGTTCACCTTGGCTGTATCGCCCAGATTATCATACGCATAGGTGTCGGTGTGCCCCTTTGAGTTGGAAAAATCCACATTCGCATTGGTGGTAATTGAGCGACCAGGCTTCAAAAATTTATGATTGTAAATCACTCGCAAACGGGCGCTGACATCCTCGCTTTGTGAGGTGCGGTTTTGATAACCATTGTTGATGGTGTCACCCATGACAGCGTCGCTGTCACGCAGATAAATATACGATTTCTGCTCATCACTATGGTTATTGGTATAGGATATCTGCGGACGGATAATAATCTTGTTGAGTGTATCTATCTGATACTCCAACTCAAAACGCGCATTCACATCAAACACCTGTGTGCGTTTGTTGGTAGAGTCGGTGTTGTTGTAGGTAATCGGACCCGAATAACTCTCTTTGTTCGTGAGCGAATTGGTGCGGTTATTAGAGTGATTAAATGCCACATCTCCGCCAAAAAGCATAGACGACTCATTATCTATCTTGCGTATCTTGTCTGAGAAATCAATATTGGTGTTTACACCTATGTTCTCGCTGGCTGTGATACCCGCATTGCCGCCGCCCCAGCCTCCACGGCCACTCTTGCTCTCGTTGGTGTTGTTGGCTCCTGCAATGATGGTAGTCTGGCTCTCGCCCAAAAGCAGATTGGTAAACACACCAGCCGTGTAGCGAAAATCCTCGTTAAAGAAATTCTTGTTATACCCAAACCATTTGCCATTGTCCGCTACCATGTCAGCACCCAAACCGCCGTTGTAGTTGCCAAAAGCCCCTTTCTTGCGGTCCGCCTTTAAGGTGAGGTTAATAATACGCTCGGTCTCATCGTCCTCAAAACCAGTTAGTTTGGCCATATCGGATTTCTCATCTATCACCTGTATCTTCTCAATCATCTCGGCAGGGATGTTCTTGGTCGCTGCCTGCACATCGTCGCCAAAGAATTTCTTGCCATCTATGCGTACGCCTTTGATCTCCTCACCATTGATCGTCACCTTGCCCTCTTTATCTACCTCTACACCATTCATCTTCTTCAACAGGTCTTCTACTACAGCGTTCTCTTGCACATGATAAGCTGCTGTGTTATACTCAATGGTGTCGCCCTTGACGGTCATCTCGGCGGCTTTGCCTGTTACCTGCACCTCTTGCAACAGTGCCACATCTTCTTTTAGCCGTATAGTTGCTACCGTGGTGTTTTCCTTTACCTCTACACTGCGGCTGGCAGGAAAGAAACCGATACTGCTCGCCCACAACTTATACGTGCCCTTGGGCACAGACGTTAACCAATAGACGCCATCCAGGTCGGCTTGCACACCTGTTACCATAGTGCTGTCGCCCGAGGGAAGCATCTTATACAACTGAATAGCGGCCATCTCTACGGGCTGGCCGTCGGTGGCGGAAACTACGGTGCCATGCACCGAGAAAACCTGGTAGGCTTGAGCTAGAACCAAACCTGGCAGTAGTGTCAATATCAGACTAATACGTTTCATAATTGCTTTATATCGCGATGTATTTGATTTATCAAATCTTGTGGAGTGGGGTAGTGCTGATCGGCGCGCAGATAGCGGAGTAACTCTACCGATAAGGTCTGCCCGTACAAATCACCACAAAAATCAGGTATGTGCACTTCCACACTGAGTGGCTGGTGCTCACCAAAAGTGGGGTTGTGACCTATATTGACCAGCGCTTTACGCTGATTCACTTTGGCGGCATAGACCCCCGCCTGGGGAATTAACTTGGCGGCAGGGATAGCCAGATTGGCCGTAGGAAAACCAATCGATGTACCGATATGCTGGCCGTGTACCACCGTGCCTGTCAATGTGTAGGCATAGCCCAAAAAACGATTGGCATCGGCTATATTGCCCTCGCGCAGCCGATGGCGTATCAGCGTAGAGGAAATAGCCCCTGCATCGGCTTGCTGCGCCAAATAGACCTGCACACCAACCTGTTGACCTGCTGCCTGATAGTCCTCAATCTCACACAGCCGGTCGCTGCCAAAATGATGGTCATAACCCATCAAAAGCGCATCTACTTGATACTGCTCATGCAACAGGTTCATAAAAGCCTTGGCGGTGAGACGATAGACCGAGGGGAAGTCTAACTCGATAATGCGGTCGATGCCTAGCGTCTCCAATCGCGCCAAGCGCTCATCGTGCGTTAGCAGCAACTGGGGCGAATGACCCTGAATCTGAGTAAGAGGATGGTGGGTAAAAGTGATCAGCATCGTGTCTTGATCCAGCGTTTGGGCCTTGGCTTGCAACTGCTGCACCAGGCTGAGGTGACCCAAATGAACGCCGTCGAAAAATCCTATGGATGCAATATATGCCATGGTCTTATTGCTGCGCAGTATAGCAACCTGCATCGGGGTGCTGGGCATCGCGAGGAAGGTTGTCCAAATCGGTTAGAATATCCAAATGCAGTGAGTCTAACGGCAGACCGATATGCCGAGCAGCCGAAGTGGCGGTGAGGTGGAAATCGTAGTATAAGTACTCACCATATTTATAATACGTGTTCTTAAACACCGTGTCAGTCGGCAAAGCATAGGTGTTGCTATGTCCCCAACTGGCAGTAGCGCTGTCGCTGTCGCAACGCAGATAGCAACCCGCTATACACCCCAAAAAGCCTGTGTCAGGCACACTGTCTATTACCAATGCAGGTTGCACGGCTCCCGTGATAATACTGTTGTAGATAGACGATTGGCTGGGCGCCATATCATAGCTGGAAGCTTGTATATACACCGCCGCCACATCTTCGCGAGGCGTATTGTGTATATTCAGCGTGGTATAGGGATAACCATAGAAATTGGCTACCGAACTATGCTCCACGCGGTGCGTGCCGCCACAAAGATACATGCCAAACGAAGCACAGTTGCTAATCTCCGTATTAGAAACCTCGGCATCGGTGTTCTCCAGCACCAAACCGTAGGCAGACATATTATGTATTCGCGCATTGTGCAGACGCATGCGGGCGCGACGATTCGCGTTGTCGGAATAGCAAAAGAGACCTACCTGGCCAGACAATAGGTGGATATGTTGCAGATCATAGTGAATAGGCATCGCCCCACAAAGGGTGTCCAGACGGTATAGATAGATACCTCCCCACTGCCCACTGGCTACACGATAGGGCACTTGCGGAAACAGATAGTCGGTGCGGTCACCCATGATACGAACAGGTTGCTCCCTGGTGCCCAAAGCAGATACCGAACCATAAGCGATGATATTGGCCGACTGATGCATATAGAGCGTAGCGCCAGGCTCGATGGTCAGTGTGCCAGAAACCAATATGGTATCATAAATCAAATAGGGTTTGTCGGCCGTGAAACGATGGCCATTGGGATAGATGGTACATAACTCCTTTGAGCGAATCAACTCCACATCCATTCCATATGCCTCTACGCCAATAGACTGGCGGTGTCCGTTCACTTCAAAATACAGCGTGTCACGCTCCACAGGATGTGCAGAGGCATTATATGGATCTATCTGTGTACGGACGAATAAAAAGAGACTGTCGCCACCAAACAACGTGATATCCTGCCAATGATCCGGGTTATTCTCACCATCCAGATTGGCAAAAAAACATTGCCCCCGTTGCCACCACACACGCGAAATACGCACTGCATTGGCGTTGGGGTTATAGACCATGATGGTGCGTGTTGAACTGCCAAACGAGGTAAAGACTGTGTCAAATTGAATGGTATCTGCCGAAAATTGGATATACGCATCGCTGTCGGTAGTGAGTATCTGGTCCTTGCAGGAAACGAAACTGATTCCCAAAAATACGCAAACAAGACCTATGAGACAGTGACAACGCATAATTATTCAAAATTGAAGGTGATGGTAATCATTTGGTTGCGCAGCCTGCTCAACGCCTGCGTGTAGAAATAGTCGGATTTGGCCAATTCGGGACGCTCATCTATTGGCGTGATGGCATTTTTAAATCCAACCTGATAGCGTATTTCAGGACAGAACTTAAACCACTGCATATAGAAATCGCATCCAAAACCAAAGGTGACAAAATAGTCCATCATCTG
>JAKSNM010000055.1 GCA_024399785.1 Paludibacteraceae bacterium | reverse complement strand
GCACTGGCAGTTCCAGTTATTCTCGTGGATCCAGCAGCAGCTACGGTGGCAGCAGCTACGGTGGCAGCAGCCGAGGAAGTAGTTACAGCAGCGGAAGCTACGGCGGTGGCAGCCGAGGTGGCAGCTACGGTGGCGGAAGTTATGGTGGCGGCATGAGCAGCGGCCGTGGTAGCAGCAGCTACGGCGGTGGCGGCGGAAGCAGACGCTAAGGAAAAGAAAAGGCTTAAATACCTAATACACTTTTTACGAAGGCCTCCTTGTCGAACAGACGGAGGTCTTCTACTTTTTCTCCTACACCAATATAACGTACAGGTATTCTAAATTGATCGGATATGCCAATCACTACACCCCCCTTGGCTGTACCATCTAGTTTGGTAATCGCCAGCGAAGTGACCTGGGTGGCTTGAGTGAATTGCTTGGCTTGCTCAAAAGCATTCTGACCCGTAGAACCATCCAACACCAGCATCACATCATGCGGTGCATCAGGCACTACCTTTTGCATAACCGACTTAATCTTCGTCAACTCGTTCATCAAATTGATCTTATTGTGCAGCCGACCTGCCGTATCAATCAATACAACATCGGCATTGTTCTTCACAGCAGATTGTATCGTATCAAACGCTACAGCAGCAGGGTCTGAACCTTGTTGCTGCTTAATCACAGGCACTCCCACACGTTCGCCCCAAATACATAACTGCTCCACCGCAGCCGCGCGGAACGTATCTGCTGCACCCAAATAGACTTTCTTACCTGCATCCTTATACTGCTTGGCCAGTTTGCCTATCGTCGTCGTTTTGCCTACACCGTTCACACCTACTACCATAATCACATAGGGAGTGCTGCCACTACCCATCGCTTCGCTACCATTCGTCCCTTCGGAACTACCAATCGTCCCTTCAGAACTACTCAATAGGGCGCAGGTCTCCTCTACCAACAGTTGGTTGAGCTCTGCTGTAGTAACATATTTATCTTTGGCAACACGTTGCTGAATGCGCTCAATAATGCGCAACGTCGTTTCTACACCCACATCGGACGTAATCAACGCTTCCTCTAAATTATCCAACACATCGTCGTCTATCGTCGATTTACCCACAATAGCATGCGATAGTTTATCCAATACAGAGGATTTGGTTTTTTGCAGTCCTTCGTTTAGCACTTGCACTTCTTGTTGCTGTTCCTCTTGTGTCTTGTTCTTTTTAAATAAATCAAAAAATCCCATATAGTAATTGTTTAATTGTTAAATTGGCTAATTAATCAAGTTGCTCATAGATCGAGTTCTTGGATTTGAATTCTGGTACAATCTGTTTCATTTGCTTCACCACTTTCATGGCGTTATTTTGATTGGCCAAACTGAGCAAAGTATCCACATTGTGCTGCATAACGTCAAAATCCGTTTCGCGTACGCGCGCTATCATAATCTTGTCATTTGAGGTAGGCAGTGTAGTCTCTTTTTGATTCAACACTTCCTCATACAGTTTCTCGCCTGGGCGAAGTCCTGTGAACGTAATTGAGATGTCTTTGTCGGGTTGGTAACCAGCCAATCGAATCATATTGCGTGCCAAATCCAGTATGCGCACAGGCTTACCCATATCGAATACAAATATCTCACCTCCGTTGCCCAACGTAGCCGCTTCCAGCACCAGTGTGCATGCTTCGGGTATAGTCATAAAGAAGCGGATAATATCTGGGTGCGTCACCGTAACAGGTCCACCTGCGGCTATTTGTTTCTTAAAGTAGGGTATAACCGACCCATTGCTGCCCAATACATTGCCAAAACGCGTAGTGATAAACTTGGTGCAGTTGGCATTCTCTTTTTCTAACTTGCGGAAAAGCGATTGTACATAAATCTCAGCTATTCGCTTGCTGGCTCCCATCACATTGGTGGGGTTCACCGCCTTATCGGTAGAAATCATCACAAATCGTGCTACACCATATTTTACACTGAGGTCCGCCATGTTCTTTGTGCCCAACACATTAGCCAAAATAGCCTCGTTAGGAAACTCTTCCATCAACGGAACATGTTTATAAGCTGCTGCATGAAACACCACCCGAGGATGATATTCACTAAACACATTCTCCAACTTCTCCCGATTGCGCACATCTCCAATCACAGGCATTATATTGGCCTTAGGATATACATTTTTCAAATCCAAATATAAATCATGCAACGGAGACTCTGCTTGCTCAAACAAAACAACCAGTGAAGGGTTGTAGTTCAGCACCTGACGTACCAATTCGCTACCGATGCTGCCTGCTGCCCCCGTAATCATAACTACTTGATTAGCAAGTATATTGGCTACGTTGTCGGTATTGATTTGAATAGTTGGACGCTCAAGCAGGTCTTCGATTTGGATATTCTCGATACGGCCGATGCGATTGTGCATATCTGCGGCTTTGTCCCAGGTGGTGAAAGAGGGGGTGGTGAGAATGTGAATATTGTGCTGCAAAAACACCTCTAAATCGGTTGCAGGATTAATCTCCTTCATTTTAAGCGGAGACACAATCACATCGTGTACACCCAACTGGTCCATCGTCTCGGCAATATGATCATTCATCAAATAAACGCGTAGCCCTTGTATGAAATACTGCTTCATATCGTTGCCGTCTGTAATGAATCCCACAGGCACATAGTTGCTGTTGGGTCCAGATGAGAGCAGCATCTGTGCAATAGCTTGCCCCGCTGCTTTGGTACCATAAATCAGCACACGCTTGCGTTTACTGCCACGGGTCACCATGTCGTCATAAATCGTTTTCACTCCCACGCGGAAACAGAAAAGCAAGATAAATGCCGTACCGATATATATCAGCAGAGATGTATTCAAAAACAGCTGTTGGTTCCATAGATGACGCGACACAGTGTTGATGAGCAACGTGACAATAGACGTTGTTAGTATACTAAACAACACTTTTATTATATCGACAAAGGTAGAGAATCGAATAATGCCCGAATAGGTGTGATAGAGCCAAAATGTGCCAGTTTGTATCACTAATAGTACAAATGCTTGCTCCCAAATACTAAGTGCTACATTCCACAAGTGATAGTCAAATAAACTATCTCCCACTAAAATAGCAGCAAAGAAGGCAATAGAACAAAGCAGTAGATCCATCAACAACACACCCCAACGTGGCAGATACTTCAAATCGGGGATATGAGAAAAGATGTCAGAAGAAGTTAAATAGTGTCTCATTATTAGATAGCAATAAATGTGTTGATAATCAGTTTTAAGTCTCCCCACAAAGAGTGGTGCTGCACATACGCGAGATTGATGGCGAGTTTATCTGGCATAATCGTGCCAATATAGTACGCTTCGGGGTCGGCTTGGGCAGCTAACAGGTCGTTCTCATTACGATACTTAATACTGGCAGCATCGGTTATACCAGGGCGAACATCCAATACATGCAGTTGCTCTGATGTGTACAGATCGACATATTTGCGCACCTCTGGACGAGGACCGACAAAGGACATATCTCCCTTAAGCACATTAACCAGTTGGGGCAGTTCATCGACTTTGTATTTCCGAATATAATACCCCGCACGCGTTACACGCGAGTCGTGTCCACCGATGGTAATCAGTCCTTGCTTGTCGCTATTAACCGCCATAGAACGAAATTTGAGTATCGCAAAATCGCGTCCGAAACGTCCCACTCGCGTTTGACGATACAGAACAGGGCCATCGGAGTCGCATTTAATCCAAATAGCAGTAATCAGTAACAACGGGCTAAGCACCAACAACCCGATGCAGGAGCACAATATATCAAATAATCGTTTCATGAATAGCTGCCAGGATATACGCCACATCTTCATCACTTAAGCGTGTGTGAAGGGGCAACGTAATCTCGTTCTTAAATAAATTATACGCATTAGGATAATCTTTTATGGCAAGTCCAAGTGCTTGATAAGCGGTCATCATCGGCAGTGGCTTATAGTGTACGTTGGTAGCTACACCCAATTCTGCCATACGGGTAATAATCGCATTTCGCTCTTCGAGTGTTTTATCCAGCATACGCACCAAATAGAGGTGCCCCGAAGAAGCGTGCGTGTCAGAATAATGGTTGAGTAGCGTAACATGTAGGTCCTTGAGCCCCTCGTTATACTGCTCGATTATCGCACGACGACGTGCCAACAGGGCAGGGTAGCGATCTAGTTGCACCAACCCAATGGCCGCCATAATATCGGTCATGTTGCATTTATAGTATGCTCCTTTTATATCATATTCCCAGGCGCCCAATTGCGTTTTGGCCAGTGCATCCTTGTTCTGACCGTGTAAACTCAACAATTGATACTGGTGATAGAGTTCGTCATTATCTATACCTGGTATATCTCGCCACACCACGGCTCCACCTTCAGCTGTGGTAAGGTTCTTGACGGCATGAAACGAGAACGAGGTGAAATCGGCTATTTCGCCACACATCTTCCCGTTTTGCTGCGCACCAAAAGCATGTGCTGCGTCTGCCAACACGATACAACGACCAATTGCACGTTGAATATCGTTCTTAGGCGAGAATAGCGCACGCTTGGCCTCTACAATTTGAAAAATACGCTGATAATCACATATAATACCCCCTAAGTCAACAGGCATAATAACCTTGGTGCGAGGAGTGATGGCACGTTCCAGTGCATCGTAGTCCATTTGCACGTTATCAGCTTGAGAATCTATCATAACGACTTTGGCTCCAACATGTACGCCCACAGAGGCGGTAGCGGTGTAGGTGTAAGCAGGTACGATAATCTCGTCACCAGAACCTATGCCCAGCACACGCAAAGTGAGTTCCATAGCGGCTGTGGCAGAATTGAGACACACGGCTTTTGCTGTATGGCAATAGTCGGCTATACGGCGTTCAAACTCTTTGGTTTTAGGACCTGTGGTAATCCAGCCAGATAAAAGGGCTTCTTTGACTAGATTTGCTTCAGCCTCGGTAATGTCGGGAGGCGAGAAAGGAATATTACGCAGTTTGAGATTCATATATATAGAATATTAATGATTACTTTTAATGTGAATAGATGAGTGTGTCAACATTTTGAATAGACCGATCCAATAACCAACGCCATATCCGAAATGAATAGTAGGGAACGTGATAAAGAGCCACGGATTATGGTTGGCGCAGCACAAAACAAGGAGAACAGGCAGGTAAATAGGCAATGCTGGTATGCAACCTATCACAAAAAGTGGTGGTATAAATTGCCTGATTGTAGCTGGTTTTCGCAATTTACGATTAACGATTGGTTTATACAGCCCATATTGGTAGAACATCATCCACGTCTTTTTAAGTGTAGGACGTGCAAAATACTCAACCGACAGTTCAGGAATCAGATAAATCTTGCCCCCTTGCTGAATAGTACGTGCATTCAGTTCATCATCTTGGTTACGAGCCAGTTCTTCATCGAAGCCGCCAACACGCAGTAGCCAGTCTTTTCGCCAGCAACCAAAAGGCACAGTATCGACTTCTTGTATAGAGGATATTCCAACTCTAAACAGGGAATTTCCAACTCCGAAACGATGAGAAGATGCCAATGCAATAGCCCGTGCCAGCAATGTGTCATTAGCAGGTACTGTGTGACAGAGTGCTCCCACATTTTGTGCTTGCGGCAAGGTGTTTAAATAGTGCAGCAAAGTAGACACATACGAACTCGGGAAAACAGAGTGGGCATCTATGCGCACAATATATTGCCCTTGGGCAGCACGAATTCCCAGGTTCATCGCTACGGGAGAAATACGCTGGGGATTGTGTAGTAGTTGGAGGCACGGATACTGCTTCTGATAGTTTTGGATAATATCTATAGTGCCATCTGTGCTACCTCCATCAATCAGCAAGAATTCTAATTGCGAGATAGGAAAATCCTGTTGCATAATGCTATCAATACATTGCGCAATATATTTTTGCTCATTGTAGCAAGGGCAGATGAGACTAACTATAATGTTGCTATCTTTCATAATTTTTATTTTGATACAATTGTACGTAGGGCACCTAAGATACGCGTAATATAGAAGCGTGTTACATAGTGTCCGTGCCAATAAATAGAGGTGTATTCTTTGATTAAGCGAAGGCAATACTGTATTTGAACCATCTTCTTTACTCGAGTAGAAGCACTATTAGCGCGTACACGTCGAAAATAGATTGCATTGGGAGAAGTGAATCGCACCTGTGTCAGTCTGTCGCTAATAAGGAACATAAAGATGCTGTCTTCTCCGTTTTTATAGTTGGTATTAAATCGACGATGGCCTATTATATCTCGGTGAATCAGTTTGAGGCACGCAGAGGAGAAAAAGGTGCGAGCATGGTAAAAAGGTTGTAGTCCTTGACCTGCATGTGCTATATAGGCATCTTCAAAATAGTTGGGAATATGCTCTTGTTGCTCAGAAAAGGCTTTTACATTGCATAAACTAACTATTTGCGGTGTGGCTTGTGACAGCAGTTCTTCAAGGAAAGAGGGAGACACATAGTCGTCATCGTCAATAAAGGTGATATATTCGCCTGTAGCATTATCCAAACCCAGGTTGCGTGCATTGCTAACTCCTGACTTGTCTGTATATAATAAACATATATTGTTGTTGTGAAGTGTGTTGATATATTCTTGTATAGCCGACCAATAAGGCTCTTTGGGTCCATTGAGGACAAGAAGAACCTCCCATGTGTCCAATGGTAGGGTTTGCTGCTGAAGTGCATCTAAACATTGCCACAAGTAGTCCTGCGGCTTATATGTTGGTATAATGACACTGATTTGCATTTTATAATTTATCTATTATTTGTTGCATTTTTAGCCAAAGTCCTTTTTGCTCAAAGTGAGTCCACGCGCCCCAGCGTTTTAGGAAATGATAGCAAGCGTTATCGTGGCGTTGACACCAAAGTGAGCCGTAATAGAATCCGCACGTAGCGAGCAATCCCCAACCAACAACCCAGCAGAATTGGACGTTGATGTTCCAACCCAGTA
Source organism: Paludibacteraceae bacterium (assembly GCA_024399785.1). Classification (GTDB taxonomy): domain Bacteria; phylum Bacteroidota; class Bacteroidia; order Bacteroidales; family Paludibacteraceae; genus Colicola. Next base: position 771 of record JAKSNM010000055.1, on the reverse strand, counting down.
AATAGCTCATATACCATAATCCGACAATAAACAGGTTGGTGAATATAATCGTTATCGAAGTGCCCACATGTGAGAATCCGAGGTCAATAAAACGGTGATGCAGGTGCGTTTTGTCAGGCAACATAGGTGATTGCTTGCGCAAGATGCGTGCAGTCATTACTCGCAATGTGTCAAAAACGGGGATACAAAGTATAGCAAGTGCCAGCGCCACTACGCCTACGCCGTGGTGCATATTAAGCGTAGATGTTTCGTGGGTGAGCAAGGCAAAGACATCGCAGGTCATAATCATGCCGATGAGCAGACTACCACCGTCACCGATGTACATCTTACTTTTGTCTCCAAATACATTATGCAGGAAGAATGGCACGAGTGCAGCAGCTGCTATGGCAGAAATCAAGCCAGAAGTGACGTCATTGACAGTGAAGAACACGATAGCGAACAATGTGTTGGACATAATGCCATAACCACTGGAATATCCATCTACGCCGTCTATCAGGTTGATGGCATTGATAATGCCGACACCAGCCAATAGAGATAAGGGTAGGGCGGAATAGACAGAGATAGGTTCAACGCGTCCAAACAGGCCATGCAGGTCATCGATTTGAGCATGTGTCTTCCAAACCAAAAACCACACCAACGCCACTTCAATAATCATTCTCAGCCATGCAGGCACATCGTAGATATCATCTAACACTCCTACGATAAGTAGCGCAATCATGACAAACAACTCGTATTTGATGTCCGTAAAACCATAATAGAAATACGCAAACA
>JAKSNM010000054.1 GCA_024399785.1 Paludibacteraceae bacterium | reverse complement strand
AGTTTGAGGCGATGTCACGTATCCTGTTGGAAGCACCTATCAAAGCGTTTATGTACCGCGATTTCCAGTCTCGCAACGTGATGGTGAAGGAGTCGGCAGTCAGCAGTCAGCAGTCAGCAGTCAGTCCGTACTTTATCGACTTTCAGGGGGGACGGAAAGGACCAATCTACTATGACGTGGCTTCGTTTTTGTGGCAAGCCAAAGCCAATTTTCACGATGACTTGCGTGAGGAACTGATTGGTGAGTATCTGGACGAACTGAATCGCTATATACCCGTAGATAGAGAGGCTTTTCGAGCCACGCTGCACCACTTCGTGCTCTTCCGCACAATGCAAGTGCTGGGCGCGTATGGTTTTAGAGGGTATTTCGAGAAAAAGCCCCATTTCCTGCAATCTATTCCGTTCGCCATCGATAACCTGCGCCATTTGCTGAAAGACAAGACCTTGCATTATCCCTATTTGTGTGACGTGCTGCAACGTATGACCGAGATGAAGCAGTTCCAGGAGGTAGGCGTGAAGAAGCCTCTCGTAGTGCGCGTATTCAGTTTTAGTTATAAAAAAGGTATTCCACAAGACGTATCGGGCAACGGAGGAGGATTCGTGTTTGACTGCCGTGCTGTGAACAACCCTGGTAAATACGATCGCTATGCCAACCTGACAGGCTTGGACGAGGCGGTGATACGATTCATAGAAGATGATGGCGAGATGCAGCCGTTCTTGGAGGCCTGCTATCAACTAGTGGATGCCAGCGTGAAACGCTATATGGATCGCGGCTTCCAGAACCTGATGGTGAGCTTTGGCTGCACAGGCGGACAACACCGCAGCGTATATGGCGCCGAGAAAATGGCACATCATATCCACCAAAAATTTGGCGTGGAGGTGCAGATCATACATCGAGAACAGAATATGACGAAAGAATTGAAGAATTAAGATTTCAGAATGAGAGCAATGATTTTTGCAGCGGGGCTGGGAACACGCCTCAAACCCCTGACCGACACAATGCCCAAAGCATTGGTTCCCCTGGCAGGCAAGCCTCTCTTGCAATGGCAAGTAGAGAAACTGCGCGACGCGGGCATAGACGAGATAGTAGTGAATGTACACCATTTCGCCGATATGATAATAGACGCTGTGGCAAAGAATAACGGCTGGGGAACGCATATCACGATTTCAGACGAGCGAGACCAATTGCTGGACACAGGAGGAGGATTGAGGAAGGCGATTGGAGATTTTAGATTTCAGATTTTAGATTTCAGATTTCAGGAAGCGATATTGCTGTGCAATGTGGATATATTGAGCAATATAGATGTTAGGAAGTTGAAAGTTGAAAGTTTAAAGTTTAAAGGCGAGAGTAGGGTGGTAGTGTCAGACAGAGAAACACAACGCTATCTATGCTTTGACGAGGAGGGGTATTTGTGCGGTTGGACTAATGTGAAAACAGGTGAAATAAAAGGCAAAGATGGTCGCCATTTGGCTTATAGCGGTATGGCAGTACTCTCGCCCGAGATAGGACCTGTATTGGAACAAGTGGCAAGGGAAAAAGGAGAGGTGTTCTCGATGATAGATGTGTATCTGGCTGCGATGCAGAAATGCAAAATAAAAGCCTACATACCAACTACTTATCGTATGATGGATGTAGGCAAGATAGACCAAATAACAGAAGCAGAAGCCTTTGCCAAGAGCCTGGGTTAGAAGTTCTTTTGCACGCCAAATTTAATGCCGTATAGGCCCAACGTGAATTGGCTGGAAAGCAGATTGCTTAACCTGCCAGAGAAGAGTATCAAATCGTTACGATACTCTTTTTGTTTTTCGCCATCCTCGTCTTTGTAAACATACGTGGAGCCACTATACCCCAGACTCATAATCGAGATAAAGAGGTTGAATGTGCTCTTTTTGTTGAACTGATACGTAATCAATGGAGCAATCTGCACACCATAGGAGACCGTGTGGCGTAATCCCTTGTAACTGGTGCCATCGGGATTACCTTCTAAAACATTGGGAAATTCCATGCCAGTATAGCAATGCAAATCCAACCAAATACCTACACTTCCGTTAAAGAGCGTTTTCAAACGGTAACGCCAATAGGGGGTAACTTCCCACGAGCCACCCATAACCAGCAGTTTCTCGGAACTCTCTTTGTCGTCAATAATCACAGGATAGGTCTCACGTTGTGAAAAATAAGATCCACCAAAACGTACACCTGTCTGCATCTTTGGACTGATCTTGTAGCCCAATTCGGGCAGAATACTAATCGAAAAACCGTTGGTTAGCAGCAAATCTTGCGTGTCGTGATGGTAGAAAATATCGAAGTTATATCCGTAGAAAAAATGCTCTTTCAAGCTCAGTTGACTGAAAGCCGAGTCGGCCGCTGACATTGGCTCGTCGGCCTTACGTTCGCGGGCATAAGTCGCGGCTTGCATTCCCATTAACAATAGAACTATCCAAACGATTCGTTTTGCCATATAGGTTGGTTTTATCCTAGTTTATCTAATGCTACGCGTACACGGCGCAATGTCTCGGCTTTGCCAAGTATATCGGTGATAGCCCAAATATGTGGCCCACGGGCGGCACCTACCAGGCAAATACGGAAAGCATTCATCACCACGCCTACACCATACTCGTTCTTGGCGATAAAGTCCATCACGGTCTGATTGAGAGGTGCTTCGTCGGCAGATAGACCTGCGGGGGTAGTCCAATCGGATTCGGGTATGCTCTCCAATAGGTCTAGCAACTCACGCATGTGTTTAGGACTATCCTCTTTCCAACGCTTGGCAAGCGACTTCTCATCGTATTCGGCAGGAGCCACAAAGAAGAAATTAACCTGCTCCCAGAGTTCGGGTACAAAATTAACGCGGTCCTTGGTTAAACCTATGACTTGTGCAACCAAAGAGGGGTCAAGAACTCGAGAGTTCGATGGCTCGATTTCTCGAATCTTATTTTCTAGAATAGGCAGGAAAAGTTGTGCAAGTTCTTCGTTGGATTTGAGTTGCAGGTACTGGTGGTTGAACCACTTGCCTTTCTCGTAGTCGAACTTAGCACCCGATTTACTGACGCGGTCGAGCGAGAACTGCTGAATCAGTTCATCCATCGAGAACATCTCCTGGTCGCCCGTATTGTGCCAACCCAGCAAAGCCAGGAAATTGATAACTGCCTCGGGGAAATAGCCGCTCTCGCGGTAGCCACTAGATACCGTGCCATCAATAGGATGATGGAACTCAAGCGGGAAAACAGGGAAACCCAGACGGTCACCATCGCGTTTGGATAGTTTGCCGTTGCCGTCAGGCTTTAAGAGTAGCGGCAGGTGAGCAAATTCGGGCATGGTATCTGCCCAACCAAAAGCGCGATAGAGCAGCACATGCAGTGGTGCTGAAGGCAGCCACTCCTCGCCACGGATGACATGAGAGACTTCCATTAGATGGTCGTCCACGATATTGGCCAGATGGTAGGTGGGCAGGTCGTCAGCGGACTTATAGAGCACCTTATCATCTAGTATATTGCTATTGATGGTGACATCGCCACGGATAAGGTCATGAACAGTGACATCCTCGTTAGGCTCAACTAGAAAACGCACCACGTATTTCTCGCCATTGGCAATACGTCGCTGGGCCTCGTCTAGACCGCAAGTGAGTGAGTTATCCATCTGCATGCGTGTACGTGCGTCGTATTGAAAATTAGGTATTTCCTGGCGTTTAGCCTCCAACTGGGCTGGAGTGTCAAAGGCATAGTAAGCGTGCCCAGATTGAATGAGTTGGTCCACATACTGATGGTAAATCTCGCGGCGTTCAGACTGGCGATAAGGACCATGGTTACCGATTTCAACCACCTGTCCGTTTTCCCAACGCAAGCCTTCATCAATGCCGATGCCGAGCCAATGGAGCGACTCAAGAATATACTGCTCTGCACCTGGCACAAAACGGGTGGAATCGGTATCTTCAATTCGCAACAACATATCGCCGCCATGTTGACGAGCGAAGAGATAATTGTACAAGGCAGTACGCACACCGCCGATATGTAACGCGCCAGTTGGAGACGGCGCAAAACGAACACGAACTTTATGGGCCATAATTATGCAATTTAAATTTGAGTGCAAAGTTACACTTTTTTTTTGATATAACCAAATAAAATTTGGATATATCGATTTTTTTTAGTAATTTTGTGCGCCGAAATATGAGAAGGAGTCTCTTCATAGTGTTTGCTTTGAGCGTGTCGTTGTTGAGCGAGGCGCAGTATATGGTGGAAATTAAGCCAGATAAGAAAGTCGTGCACGTGAACGAGTTGGGTTTATCGCCCAATACAGGCATTATGGATGTGTTGCAAGCTATGCCTGAGCTGCTAGACCGCTCATCGAACGATTTATTTGCGAATTTTAATATTCAGGTAGATGGTAAGGATGTGGGCAAGAGCCGCGATGTGGTGCTGGTGCAAACCAAAGTGGCGGAGGTAGATGTGATAGAGGTTTCTACATCGCCCACGGTGAGCGAACAGAAAAATGGCGAGGGGGGCGTGATTAATATCAAAATGAAACCCATAACGCAAGAGGGTGTGAGTGGTGATGTGTTGGTGGATGTGGATACAGAGTGGGACGTGCAGCCAAGTGTATTGCTGAACTATAAAAAAGGAAAGTTCACCCTGCGGAGTAGTTTGATGATGGAATATTGGCACCCCACGGAGTATAAAGAGTCTCAAATAAAAGAAAAAAGTTTCCAAGAGGCTCAATACGACACGACTAGTACACAATACGGTCAAGAGACAGCCAAACTGCACATGCAATGGAACCCAACCACCCAAGATGAGTTGACGGTATATGCGTGGGAAACGTTTGCTATGGCGTGGACCAATACCCAGTCGATGGAACAAATGTGGATAAACCAAGAGCCAACTGGCAATCCCGTTTGGAAAGAGTCGCGCGATGGCATTACGCAGAAAAAGCACGAACGCCAATTGAAAGCCGAGGGACAAGTGTCCTATAAACACCTCTATACACGCGGTGGGGAATTGAAAATAGAAGCGACGTATAACTACGTGCCAGGTGTGGCAACTACGCGATATAACCGCTACGATGCTGACTTGATAATTCAAAGAGTAGGTGTAGCTGATTCACGCGAAACCAACTTATGGAGCCAAAGCCATCAGGTGTTGGGAGAAATAAGTTCTAAACAAACACTGCTAAAGCCCAACAGCCCTCATGTGCTAGACATGAAAATAGGCATAAGTGCAGACTATGACTTTGGTAATAAGAAGGAAATAAACAGTACTCAGCGTCAAATTGATACGTTGCACACCAATGCACAGAATTTGCACGTGTCCCCGTTTATGGAGTGGGACTATAACTACCATGGCTGGTATATCAAGATGGGTGCTCGTTATCAGTATTTCCGCTACGGAGAAAAGTTTGGTAATACCGATGGGGTGTTGTCAGACCACCATACGTGGTTTGCCAACCTGAGTGTCATGTGGCAAGTAAAGCAACACCATATCTTGCGTTTGGTAACGGCACGCAACTCACTATGGAATATGACTCATTTGGACGACGAAGGAAATGTAGCGCCTACGGTAGAGCCGTATTACAACGCAGAGCTAAACTACACATTCGACTGGAATAACACAATCGATTTTGTGGAATTGGGATTGGGTGTGAAATACGTATATGCCAAGCAAACTACTCGCGATGTGGGACTGCTAGTGGCCAATACACAACTGATTTATAAGCACGGCATTTTCTCGCTGGTTTATGCAGGCAACGCGTACATGAAGAGAGAATATTTTTACGAAGGTACTGTGAAAGATAATTGGCGGATGTTCTACAACGTGAGTCTAACACCCGTGTTCTCGTTCCGCAAACAATGGACACTGTCGGCTAAGTTGCTCTATAACTCAGAGATTATCATGTCGGACGCTATTTATGGCGATTGTTTCTACACCCAACTGCGCTTGGCAAAGGATATTCGTAATTGGAATATACACTTGCAGTTGAATGATATACTGGACTACGATACCTATGACACAATCATAATAGGCGATTGGACACAACGCACGTTGTTGGATTTGTACCCAAGAAGTATTCAAATAGGTTTTGCCTACAAATTTTAATATCCGATAGAAAAAAATTAACACAAAATAGAATATGGCTAATAAAATAGGTAAAAAAGAAGTTAAGTTCTCACTCGTGTATCGAGACATGTGGCAGTCGAGTGGCAAGTATGTGCCCCGTCGTGATCAACTAGCAAAAATAGCCCCTGTGATAATCGACATGGGGTGCTTTGACCGCGTAGAGACCAATGGTGGTGCCAGTGAGCAAGTGAATCTATTGTATGGTGAGAACCCCAATTTGGCCGTTCGCACGTTTACCAAACCTTTTCATGAGGCAGGAATAAAGACCCACATGTTGGATCGTGGCTTGAATGCGCTGCGAATGAACCCAGTGCCAGCCGATGTGCGCCAGTTGATGTATAAAGTCAAACACGCGCAAGGCACAGATATTACGCGTATATTCTGCGGACTAAATGACCCAAGAAACATTATTCCGTCTATTAAGTGGGCCAAAAAAGCAGGCATGACAGCCCAAGCCACGATGTGTATCACCTATTCAAAAGTACACACGGCAGAGTATTATATCAACTTGGCCGAGCAATTGATAGAAGGGGGCGCACAGGAAATCTGCTTGAAAGATATGGCTGGTGTAGGTCGTCCTGCTATGCTGGGTACGATAGTGGCTGCTATTAAAGAAAAACATCCCGATATCATTATCCAATACCACGGTCATACAGGTCCAGGCTTCTCGGTGGCTAGCATGCTAGAAGTAGCCAAAGCTGGTGGCGATGTGCTAGATGTAGCAATGGAACCGCTGAGTTGGGGCAAGGTGCATCCTGATGTGATAACGATACAAGCGATGTTGCGTGATGCAGGCTTTGCGGTAAAAGATATCAATATGAAAGCCTACATGGAAGCGCGCAGCTTGACACAGAGCTTCATGGACGATTTCTTGGGCTATTGGATAGATCCGAAAAATAGTTTGATGACCTCGCTATTGGTTGGCTGCGGCTTGCCAGGTGGTATGATGGGTAGTTTGATGGCCGATTTGAAAGGTATGCATGCGGCTATCAATAATAACCTGAAAAAAGCAGGCAAGAAAGAGTTGAGTGAGGATGAATTATTAGTAGAGTTGTTTGACGAAGTGCAACGAATATGGCCTATGCTGGGTACCCCCTGCTTGGTAACTCCATTCTCGCAATATGTGAAGAATGCTGCACTGATGAATCTGTTTAGCAAGTCGATGGGCGAGAAACCATTTACCAGAATGGATCCAGCTATGTGGGGCATGATATTAGGTAAATCGGGTAAACTGCCTGGCGAACTTGCACCCGAGATAGTGGAATTGGCCAAAGAGAAAGGTTTTGAATTCTATACCGACGATCCACAAGCCTTATATCCCGACGAGTTGCCACGTTTTGAGAAAGAGATGAAAGAACTGGGATGGGATAGAGGACAAGACGATGAGGAGTTGTTTGAGTTTGCTATGCACGAAAAACAATATCGTGAGTATAAGTCAGGACAAGCCAAAGACCAATTTATCAAAGACCTGGTTGAACGCATGCAAAAAGCAGGCAAAGACATGTCGAAAGTAAAAGTACAATGGCAAGGCGGACTCAGAACGAGTATTGAATATTGAAAATTTTAAATTGAAAAAAATAATTTATGCTACAATGAAAAAGTACAATTTTAATGCAGGACCTAGTATCCTGCCTCAAGAAGTGATTAAACAGACAGCAGAGGCTGTGCTGGATTTTGATGGTCAAGGACTAAGTGTGTTAGAGATTTCACACCGTGCCAAGTATTTCCAGCCAGTGATGGACGAGGCGGAAGCTTTGATGAAGGAGCTGCTGAATGTGCCAGAAGGCTATCGTGTATTGTTCCTGGGTGGTGGTGCCAGTTTGCAGTTCTGCATGGTGCCATTTAACTTGTTGGAGAAGAAAGCAGCCTATTTGAACACAGGCGTTTGGAGCAAAAAAGCTATAAAAGAGGCAAAAGCTTTTGGTGAAGTAGTTGAACTAGCCACTTCTACCAATGATATACCTATGGATTGGGAAGTGCCACAAGATTGTGACTATCTGCATATCACCACCAACAATACTATTTTTGGTACGGAGATTAGCGATGAAAAACTGCAAGAGATCTACCGCA
>JAKSNM010000053.1 GCA_024399785.1 Paludibacteraceae bacterium | reverse complement strand
AAAAAATCATGCTAAAAATTTGTATGTTTCAAAAAAAAGTTGTAATTTTGCAGCGCAAAATAGCAGACATAATCCCAAAGTGTTGGGTATATACATAGCGTTGTAAGCCACTTGAGTTTTGGAAACTGGACACTTTCAAAATCAATATCTATCAAGCACGGTTTACGGACGCTCACGTTACTAGCGTGGGTTTTCCGTGCATTATTTGATAGATATTAGGTAGTCCAGTACCTCAAAACTCAAATGAAGCGAACGAAAGGTCACGCTTTTTTTGTGCGCGTATTGGACAATAGAAATCCCTAGGGGATATTATAATATTTATTAATTAAAAACACTTTTATTATGAAAAAGATTTTTTTAGCACTGATGGCTGTTGCTGCCATTTGCATGGTTTCTTGCAAAAAAGACTCTAAAGCTCCCGCTAGCGAGCTAAGTAACACTTCTTGGAATTATGGCTACAATGGCTTTTTCCAAAATATTACATTTGGAGAAACCACCTTCACAATTGAGGAACGTAGTACACAAGCCCAAGGATGGGGTGCCAATTTGTATAGGACAACGGGTAACTTTGAAACCAAAAATGGTGAATTAATCCTTACTGTTAAAAACCAACACATTGAGTACTTTGATCCTACTGAACCAATTGACGATTACACGCTGAATTCCGTAGAGTATTACACCTACAAATGTGAAGGCATTTTCTTGAAAATCGTTAGCAATGCAAAATCACCACAGGATGAATACGAAGCATTCTCCACTATTCCTATGGGCAAGACCTGCCAATTTGAAAAGGATGAGTAATAATCTGAGCCTGCGCTCCCTAAAAAAAGGATTGTAACGATTTGAACGTTGCAATCCTTTTTTTATACCAAAAACCTCCAATTCCCTACTCAATAGGTTCCTCACTTACCTTACGCATAAGACGCTCGGGGATAGGCTCACCATTGAAAAAGAAAATGGTATCTATTTGAGTAGAGTCTCGCATAATAATCAATGTATCATCTATCTCCATCGACACATCATCTCCGACAGGTTTAGAGGTAGCACGTATCTCGGCGATAACACTAACGGCTATCAAAAAGGAAAAACCTAAAAATGCAATTTTCTTCATAGTATATATTCTTATTTCATTGTTTGTAAATCTGCGATGAATCGGTCTATTTCTTGCTGATCCACATGCTGCATCACAACGATATGTGCCAATTCGCCTCCAAACTGCTCATCAAAATTGCAGGCAAGCACATATTTATCTACTACCGCTTGGCAAGGACGCTTAAAGAATATCGTATTGCTGTATTCGTTCACCCAACATGGCCAACCTATCTCATCTAAACGTTGTTTGAGATACTGCGTGTTGGCCAACATGGCTTCTGCTTGCTCTTGCCAACGCTCTGCGCCAACTTTGTGGATTAACCACCAGAATTTCAGGGAAGTAGTGGCGGCACGCGAACAACCAATCATACGCATGTTCTCGTTCAAATAGGGTATATTGTAGTCCTTCTGCTGGTCGTATATGCGACGAGAAGTAATGAAATAGCCTGCAGGTTCGTCCATACCAAAAAATTTATGCCCACTCACAGCTACCGACTCGTATGGATGCAATCTGCAATCTAACATGTCCCTATATTGTGTAAAAGGCAAATAACCACCAAACAAAGCTGCATCTACATGACGATAGACAGGCATTTGTGGGTGACGTGCCAAAACGGCATTCAACGAGTCGATATTGTCAATGGCTCCACGGAAAGTTGAACCAAAGGCATAGATGATAAGGCAAGGGTGATGCTCATCTAATGCCTTCTCCAACTCCTGCGGAATCATACGTCCCATTAAATCGCTCTTGACAAGACGTATCTCCAAGTTTTGCAAATCGGCAAGGCGTATATTGCTATAATGCGCCTCGTCGCTCACATATACAATAGGCTCCTCACCCGTGAGACGTTGCAAATAATTCACGCCAAAATAAATTCCATGGTTATTGCCATCGGTGCCGCCAGTGGTTGTGATTCCCCAGCATTCATCGGCACTCCAACCATAATAAGGCGCAAAAAACTCAATTACCTCTTTCTCAAATTTTCCCGCATTAAAAGGCGCAGAATTCTCCACAAAGGGATCGCCTGCGTTGTTGAGCATCATATTCTCTATGCCGTTGGCCATATACCACTTGTAGAACTCCTCCAACTCAATATTCATATTGCACGGATAGCCTATTATGTTGCTTTTGGCGTTGGCTGCACGTTGCGCCCAAGCGTCTAACTCGGCATAACCTGATAACTTGGCATCGGACTGACAACTGGTTAGTACGGATATGCCGATATAAACAAAAACGAACAGAAATGATTTTTTCATAATAAGTTCTATTATTTATTATTTGATTACTATCTACAAAGGATCTACATCTAGCACTATCTGTGTGCCTTTGCTCTCCGCCTGCTGCTCCACTACTGCTACTTGCTCCATCAGCAGTTGCTTGGCTTTCATGATATTCGCCTTGGCTTCTACACGCAGGTTGATAAGGCGTATATGCTGCTTCTGCACACGCGCCACCGAGGGCGTTATCACATCGGTTACACGGCTGCCAAACGCCACCCGCAACCTGCTATGCAACGCATCAGCGGCATAAAGCAATCGCTGCTCATTGGTGTGGCGAAGTATGATGGTGATTTGCCGATGAAAAGGAGGAAAATGATAGACTTCTCGTTCTGCTATTTGCGATTGATACATCCCCGCTGTGTCGTGCTGCTGCACCCGCTCAAAAAGAGGATTGCTCGGGTCGAAAGTTTGTATCATCACCTCGCCTTGTTGCCCTGTTCGTCCTGCTCGGCCGCTCACTTGCTCTAATAACTGGTAGGCTCGTTCATAACTGCGAAAATCAGGTTGGGAAAGCAAATGGTCTGCACTGAGTACTGCCACCAAACTCACATCGTCAAAATGCAAACCCTTGGTCACCATTTGTGTACCAATCAAGATATCTACTTCGTGGCGCGAGAAAGCGGAGATAATATCCTCGTAATCATTTTTCTTACGCGTAGTGTCTAAGTCCATTCTTGCTACCCTTGCCTCAGGAAACAGATTCTTCACTTCTTCTTCCAACCGCTCGGTACCAAAGCCATGAATACGAACTTCACCACTGCAATGGGGACATATAGTAGGAATAGTTTGTGTATGTCCACAATAGTGGCAACTCAACAAACGCGTGTGCATGTGTACCGTGAGACTGACATCGCAATTAGGACATTTGGGCACCTCACCACATTGAACGCATTGAATAAATGGAGCATATCCACGGCGATTCTGAAATAATATAATCTGTTTACCGTGTGCTAACTCTTCGCGTATGCGCGCCACCAATGGATCTGAAAAATGACCATACATCTCGCGGCGATGATATTGTTGCTGCAAATCGATGATATGTATATGGGGCAGTTGCAATCCTTGATAACGCTCCTTTAAGGTAACATAACCATATTTGCCTTGCTCGGCATTGTAGCGACTTTCTACCGATGGGGTAGCAGTGCCCAGCAGTACTTTGGCTCCCACTTGATGTGCCATAACGGTTACTACCGATCGTGCATGGTATCTGGGTGCAGGTTCCTGTTGCTTATAACTGGGTTCATGCTCCTCGTCCATAATCACCAATCCCAAATGAGTAAAAGGAAGAAACACCGCCGACCGTGCGCCTACTATCAATCTGGGTTGCTGATCTAGTCGTTGCTGACGGTATATCTCCATGCGTTGGGCATCACTTATGCGCGAATGATACACACGCAATTGATTGCCAAACACGCGTTGCAAGCGTGTGGTGAGTTGAGTGGTGAGCGCTATCTCTGGTACCAAATAAAGCACTTGATGTCCTGCTTGCAATTGCTCTTGAATCAGGTGCATATACACCTCGGTTTTTCCCGATGAAGTCACGCCCTCTAGCAATACTGTTTCATGGTTTTCCCATGCAGCCTGGATTTGATTAAGTGCCGTCTGCTGAGCAGGGGATAAAGTTTGAAGAGACCTTGTTTCTCCTGCAAATGAGGGTAAATGTACACGCCGTTTTGTGCTATCGGCCATTGTGTAATGATGGTCCAGGGCCTTGGCAGGTAGCGCTGCTGCCATCACATCGCCTAATGGGCAAAGATAATACTCCGCTATCCATTGCCAAAGCGCTATTTGCTCATTCGACAAAATAGGCAACGGGTCTAGCACCTCTATGATAGTGCGTACACGAACACGAGTGTCTAAATCTCCTACATGTACCCTCAACACAATACCGACTGCCTGTTTGTTGCCCAATGGCACTAAGACACGCGTGCCCTCGTCAATCTGGGGCATACCATCGAGCAAAGAATAGGTATAAGTGCCTCGGATGGCGAGGGGTAGTATGACATCATAGAGTTGCAAAAGGTGTGATGAAATTTAGATAATCGTCTATACTATATGGATGATTTAGCAAGGGCAGATTGGTCTCGGTGATGGGCAAGATAGTGGCTTGCAACTGTTGCAGCAGCGCGTTGAGTTCGGGATTGTCCTTTATAAGAGATATATACCACAGCGCTTCGTCTAGAGTGTCGAATCCAGCTATTTCCAATGCACTATGCGACATAGTGAAAATAGGTACTTTACGCAGGTCGAAATCTTTAATCAAGAATTGAGAGAAGTTATATAAAGCAACTTCGTATAGCAGGTTGTTTAGGGCTGCTTCATCTGCCCCTATTATGATATAAACAAAACTCTTTTCTGCCCTTTCCATCGAGAAAGAACGTAGCGAATCGGATGCAACTACATCGTCCTGCACTGTCTGTTGACGTTGCTCAGTAAGTGTAGTGGTAGATGTGCCTTTTTGCGATTCCATACCTTGTCCCATCATCGCCAACATATCCTTGGCCATGGCACTGAGTTCGTTTTCTGGATAGCGTTGCACCATATCCCGCAAACATGCAACAAAAGGTGCTTGTCCATCGGTCTTAGCTACAGAAATAGCATTTAAGAATAGCATGCGTGGCATCAGCGGCGTGAGTGGGTAATTCTCTTCTGCATATACCTTATTGGCTTTCACTTGATGGAAGAGATTGTGGGTATAAGCATTATAGGTGGCGGCATAGAGTGAGTCTTGCTCCAGAGCCATGCGCTGTAGTGATGTAAAGTATTGTGGATCGCTTACAATCCTGGCTTGGGCCGATTGTGGATAGCGGTTCAAAATCTCTTGACGAGCCAAAGCGGCCTCGTCAGGTTGATTGAGGCGAAGCGCATTCAGGTAACGGTCGTAGTATAAGTCCAATATACGTTCATCAGTAGGGAATCGTTGTATGAAATCTGCCATGGTTTGGTCGCTTAAAGGCAGGTTCTCTACCTTATCACGATAGAGATAAACGAGTTGATACATAGCATCAGCCACCAGGGCATCACTAGCAGCATAATCATTGGCTGTTTGAGGTATCTGTTGCAGATAATAGGCAGGACTGTAAATGTCGGTAGCAGGTTCTATAGCAGAGGTGGTGTCGGTGACCAATGAGTCGTTGTTTAATGCCAATTCATCGGATATTTCCTCCTCATTATTTATTTCACTCATAGAAGATACAGTGGCTTTACTGAGTCGTCGCCAGTTGTCCTCCAAAGCACGATTGCCCCATTTTTGCATAAACTCTTGTTTACCGCTACGCATTAGTTGGGGATTATAGAAATACCAATTGGCAGCGTCTCCTGTTCGATTACCAATCATTTTACTCAAATCTACACTTTGCAATCCTCCGCTTTGCGCTGCTAATTCGCTTTCTCGCTCTTGTTGCGCCAGAGCGATGGAATCTTGCCGTTCCTTCTCTTTTAAGTCAGCTATGATTTTCTCTACAACGGCTAATTGTTCTTCGGGAGTCATGTGTCCCAAACGTTGCAGGGAGTCTTGCAGTTGAACCGTCTGAACTTCTACTACGACCTCGTCCAATATCTCGCTGCGATGGGACACACGCGGATAGTCAATATGGTCACTAGATAGAATTTGTGCGGCCTCATGATAGCAAGGGGAGGCTTTGGGGTAATCCTCGCGATTGTAGTACAAGTCGGCTGCTTTTACCAGTACTTCTCCTTTCTCTGCGCCATTGAGTGTGGAGGCATCAATGCCTTTGCGGTAGTAAGTCAATGCCTGTGAGGTATCCCCATTGGCCAGGTAAATATTACCCATTGTACCATATAGTTGATCTAGGTGGTCGCGGTACTTATAGAGTTTGGTCATTTGGCGCAGTTGCTTCATGCTCTTGGTGGTGTCACCTTTCAGTTCGGCGTAGTGCAACCGTGCATTAAAGTCCATGTTAACATCTTTGGGGTGTAACTGATACACTCGTTTGTAGGCACTGCGTGCCTCTGCATTCTGATGGTTGCTTTGGTAGAGTTGTGCCAACACATATTCAAAGCGGGGCAGGTATTGCTTACGCTTCTCGTTTTGCTTGGCCACTTTTACAAAAGGAATAGCCTCTTTATAGCGTTGCTGTTTGATCAGAATATCCGCATTTACAGCCGAATAATAGGCCTCGTTCTTGCGTTTTAGATCATCTACCTTTACTTTGGATGCAATATCCTCCGCCTCGTATGTCCATCCTAGTTCCCCATAAGCACGTGCAACCCACAGTTGACACATAGCCACCATATTGGGATCGTTGTCATATAGTCGCTCTACGTAGCGGAACGTACCTACTGAACCCAGAAAATCTCCCTTATGAAATTCACTTTGTCCAAGCATCATCCATGCACGATACATCTGACTATTAAACTCTTTGTTTTTCAGCCAGTTTTGATATTTTGCATTGTCGCGTTTCTTGGGGTTTACCCTAGGACGTGCTTTGATAGAGTGTAGCTTGATAGACTTGCGGCATTTCTCTATGGCTTGGTCCATAGACGATGCCGTGGATTCGGCTGCTTGGTGGTCACTGACAGGGTACAAAGGCAGAATAGTGGCAAAATTATCACTGTGGGCTTGGTTGAGAGCCTCTATACCCTCGTTATAAGCCTTCTCCCCGTTGAATTGCACATTGTGGATGACTTTTAACTCGTGCCATGCACGTGAAGCACCCGTGTTCTTTTGGGTAGAACATGCACAAAATGCACCGACTAGGAACACAGTAGCAAAAAATACTATGTGAGTTTGATTTTTCAATTTATTGTAATCCTTTTACATGACTAGGTGCTGCCACAAAGTCTTTGAGATAGAAAGGTGTGTAATACGCCAACTCTTTTTCGCCTATCATTGGATAATGATGTTGTATATAAGCGGCACCCATCGCAGATGCAAGGGGTTGTATGCCATCGATAAAATGGAAACGATCTCCACAAAGGATATGTTGACACTTGGCAGCTCCATCGCCAAAATAGTAGATTGGTGTGTCTTGTGGTAACCAGGCAACATCTTCCACCACCTGTGCAATAGTTTGTCCATTAACAATAGTATAAACTTCCATTCGACGCGCATCTAGCATAGGTAGCAAGGTGCCTTGCATAGACGGATATTTCTCCTGCGCCACTTGGCACAATATATCTAGTGTAGGAATTGGAATTAAAGGAACGTTCCAACCATAACACAGTCCTTTGGCAGTGCTGAGTCCGATACGTAGCCCTGTATAACTACCAGGACCTGCACTTACCGCTACAGCATCAGCTACCCAACCATTGTGCTGACCTTCTGCCAGTAACTCTTGAATGAATTGTGGCACGAGTGCAGCGTGGTTGCTTTCGCCGTCGGCAAGAACCCGAGAAGATACGCATTTTTGGTCGATGCACCAAGCTGCAGAACAAACATGTGTGCTAGTTTCTATTGTAAAGAGAGTCATGGCAGATTGTGTTAATTGCGTGCTGTGATATGAAAGCACCCTTGCTTATACTCGTATTTAACATAGATATGCCCTGCTCGCTGCTGGTTTAGTAGCACTTGGGCTAATACTAGTTTTAGATTATCTTCTGTCATGGAATCAACAGTTTGCACCTCTTGATCAAAGTGGGCATAACCGATATCGAACGTTGCACCATAGTTGTGAGGAGAATTGGAGATAGAATTATGGTTGCAGCGTTGCAGACGACGTATATCTTCCTCAGAGCGGAGAACAGATGTGACACGAAATCGATATGCGGGGAGATTATTGCGTGATAGGATATCTGCAAATTCGGTGCCAATAGAGTCGAGCCGATGGGCAGCGGTAGGCACAAGATAGGGCAGTGAGTGGGTCAACTCTTCTACTACATACCACCGATTGGAAGTTATTTCACATAGTTGATCTTGCATCTTCACAGCGGCAGCCCTATTTTGAGGCCCGCGAGAGAGACCAATTTGCCCCGCAGCAGCCAAATGCTTGTCGTTTCGATCGGCAAATTTGGCAGAATAACTGAAATACCTACCATTATAAGCTACCAAGTGGCGTTGTGACTGTTGTTGGCGTGCTTGTACTATGGGTGCAGGCTGAGAATCTTGGGAGGAGTGGCAAGAAGATATTTCACAAATGGTGTCCGTAATGAGTACATTATCTGAACTAACATTGTCTGTGGAACGAGAACAACGCTTACATCCAATGATGATGACCATCAATAACCCTATCCCCCACAACAGAACGACTACTTTTTCAAATATATCTTTCATTGTTTATCGGCGAGAAGAAGATGAAGTGGTGGCTGTGCCGCGTGACGAAGTGGTAGAAGAAGCAGATGAACGTGAAGTTGAGGTAGATGATACAGCAGAGCGAGATGTAGATGTAGATGGTGTGGTGCGTGTAGTGGCTGAACCATTGTTACGCACACGACTAGTTACTGTCGGATTAGCCGCTGTGGCAGTCGCTGTGCTACGTGAAGTGGTAGTAGGAGATGTTGTAGTAGTTGTCGTGCTACGTGAAGGAGTAGTCGTGGACGCCGTGCTACGTGAAGT
>JAKSNM010000052.1 GCA_024399785.1 Paludibacteraceae bacterium | reverse complement strand
GGCTCAAGATGCAGTATGACTGCGCGATAAGGAGCCTCTGTCTCTGCTAACTCGCGATGCAGTTCCTCCAATTCACTAAGGGCGTTTTGCGCCAGTTGTAAATGCCCACCATCCATGATGCCCTCGGATAGCATCATGTCGGCAATCTCCATCAATTCGGTGTTTTGACTGGCCTGCTCAGGAAAGGCGCGCAGGTAATCCTCTAATTGCCACAAATAGAGGATGTATTCAGCGATATTTTCTTTTTTGCTTTTCATTCCAAATAATTATCGTTCATAAACTGCTCGATTTCACGGCGGTCTTTTTTGGTGGGGCGACCTGTGCCGCGGTCGCGCCCAACTTGTCCTGCCAGTTTGGCCAGTTCGATTAACTCAAGTTGGTCTTTGGCGGTGATGTCGCGCAGGTAGTCAGGCACCAGTTTGGCTCCCAAACGATTCTCAGAGAGTTGCAAAATCTCGTACGAGAAAGTAATAGGGCCTTTGCGCACAGAGAATTTATTGCCTATCTCCAGCATGTGGGAGGCTTTTAGAGCACGACTATTCATCGTGACACGGCCTACTTTGCACGCATCTGCAGCTATGGCGCGTGTCTTGTAGATACGCATAGCGAAAAGATATTTATCGACTCTCACTCCCATCGGATATAGTAAATCTATTGTCCATTAAACGATTGATATACTGCTGAATATAAGCCTGCAAATAGGCAAGCATGTGTTGCACCTCGGCAGAGGATTCGAGCTCGTCTTTCAGGTCACAGGTGAGCAACCTATCTTGCACATAATCGTAGATATGCGTAATGTTCTCGCCATCAAATTGCAGCAGCAAGTGATTGGAGAAACATTGGTAGATAGGTTCGTTGTAGTTGACTACATACTTGGGTGCCACGGGCGACACATAAACATCTTCTCCAAAAGACATATAGGGTTGGTCATAGCCCAAATAGGAGAGGATAGAAGGCATAATATCCACTTGTGATACAGGGATAGTATCAATGTAATTGCCCGTGTCTTGCGTGGGGTCGAAAAAGATAATAGGTACCTCAAAACCTCCTTTGTCGGTATTGTATTCGCGGTGCTCCACATAATTGGTGTGGTCGGCAGTGATAACAAATAGGGTGTTGGCATACCAACTTTGTGTTTTGGCGTATGCAAAGAACCGACGTAGCGCGTGGTCGGAATAGCCTATGGTCTGGTGTATAGCATGTGTGCCTTGTGGGAAAACACCTTCATAACGCGCAGGAATTTGGAAAGGATGGTGGCTGGTAGCGGTGAAAATAGTAGTCAAGAAAGGCTGAGCCATAGTGGACATCATTTGGGCGTAGTATTGCATAAACTCCTCGTCCCAAATAGCCCAATAACCATCGTAATCGGCATTGTTGTTGTATTCGTCCTTACCATAATAATATTGGTACCCGCACGTACGCGCGAAGGCTGAGAATCCCATGCTGCCATTGGGGGCTCCATGGAAGAAAGCAGTGGTGTAGCCCATTGGATTGAGACAGGAGGCCAGGGACATGATGTTGTTGGTAGAATAGGGGGTAAGTATATAGGGCGAACCTATGCGGGGAATAGAGGCCAAAACACTAGGCATGGCATCGATGGATTTACGTCCCGAGGCAAAGGAGTGTGCATAGGTGGTGCTATAGGCTATCAACGAGTCGAGGAAAGGGGTATAACCTTGGTAGGTGGCGTTGTCCAGGTCGTGGTTGAAATAGCCAATATATTCTTTGGAGAAAGACTCCATGATAAAAATAACAATGTTCTTATGCTGCTGTGGATGGGCAGATACGCCTGGATGAACAGGAGTGTAGATTTGCTGCATGGCAGCCTCGTCCATATAGCTGGGCCTGGTGTAGGTCTCACTTTCTGTGGAGCGCATGAGGCAGAAAGGCGTATTGAGCACAATATTGGTCTCATTCGGACGATTGGTGTATTGTAGGGCATTGCTGAGCGTAATAGGACGGGTGAAAGCCCCAAATCCGCTGCGGATGCCGATAATAACAAAGTAAACGCTGATGCAGAGCAGGAGGGTCTCGATGAGGTAATAGTGGAAAGTGGAGCGTTGCGTGTGTAGGGGATATTCGGTGGGCTTGGGCTTGCGCGTCAGCAGGATAAGAATAGCTATTAGTGCGAACGTGAAGAGACTAACGTACCAATATTGCACCATAGAAGTGAAGAAAATAGATGCCAGATTGTCGTCGTTTTCAAATTCAGTGAAAAAAGCCATTGTGGTGCGTCTGGCGGAGAAACGGATATAAACCGTATCGACCGAATTGACAAGAATACCCAGAATATTGGGAACCCAATAGAACCATTTGGCTACGGATTGGTATTTGGCATTGGTGCGCCATTGCCAAGGCAAAGGCAGCCACATAAGCAACATATATACCGAGTTGAGATAGAAGAGGGCTGTTACATCAAACCGCATACCGCCAATCAACATCTCCAGCAGGTGGCGGAAAGAAACTTCGGGATAGAGGTCTATATTGACCCAATAAAAAAACAAGCGGTTGAGCGTGTAGAGCAGGAAGACGAGTACCAAATTGCATACCGCAACCATCCACGGATGTTGCCAAATCTTTCTCATTGCCTATTTTCCGTTAAACAGATTCATGGTTCGGTCAATGCCTTGCAGGCAAAAACTTGGAATGATTTGTGCGACAAGGGCCAAACGATCGGGTAGGATTTGCAATTCCTCATCGGTCCATGTGCCCAGCACAAAATTGATTTGTGCCCCTTTGGCGTAGTTGTTACCTATGCCGAAACGTACGCGTGCGTAGTTCTCGGAACCCAGCACTTGCTGGATATTGCCCAGTCCGTTGTGCCCGCCATTGCTACCTTGTTTGCGCATGCGGATAGTGCCAAAAGGCAGATTGAGATCGTCCACAAGAACGAGGATGTTATCGATGGGAATCTTCTCCTCTTGCATCCAATAGCGCACGGCGTTGCCGCTTAGGTTCATAAACGTGCTGGGCTTGAGAAGCACCAGTTCGGCGTTTTTGACGCGTCCACGGCCAATCATACCATAACGTTTGTCTTCAAAAGCAATGTTGGACGCCTTAGCAAAAGCGTCCAACATTTGGAATCCTATGTTGTGTCGAGTGTCGCGGTATTCGTCGCCGATATTGCCTAACCCGACAATGAGGAATTTACTCATAATTAAGCTTGTTCTGCTTCAGCAGCAGCTGCAGCGCTATTACGGGTAGCTTTTACTTGAGCTACGATAGCTTCTTTTACGCTCTTAATCGTGCAGTTCTCTACAGCTACTTCACTAACGAATAGTTTTTTGCCAAGACCCAAATTGGTAACATCTACAATTACGCGGTCAGGAATATTGGTATAGATGCCGTTAACTTTGAGTTTGCGCATCTCCAAGCTCAGTTTACCACCGGCTTTCACACCTTCTGCGTGACCAGTCAGTTGGATAGGAACTTCTACGGTAACAGGTTTTTTCTCGTTAACCTCCAGGAAATCAATATGCAGGCACTCGTCGCTTAGTGGGTGGAATTGCAACTCTTTAACCACAGCCATTTTCTTGGCATCACCAATGGTGAGAGCAACAGCCATTGTATCTGGGGTGAAGATGAGTTTACGAACATCAGCTTTAGCTACAGTGAAAGTGATGTTTTCGCCCAGACCATACAAGTTGCAGGGAATTAACTCTTGTTGACGCAAAGCTTTAGCAGCTTTTTTACCGTACTCGCTACGAGGAGTACCTACTAGTTCAAATGTTTTCATTTTTGTGTTGTTACTTTATTCGGGCAATTGCCCTACTTATCATTAAACAAAAAGCCCTTATCGGGCCCTTAGTTGCCTAACGAGGAGTCGAACCTCGCCCCTCAGAACCAAAATCTGATGTACTACCGATATACGATTAGGCAAAAGCGGGTGCAAAGGTACTGCTTTTTTTTGATATGACCAAATTTTTGAACGAAAAAATGCAAAAAATGTGCTTTTTTCGTGTTTTTCTATTCAGCTACTACCAAGAAATAGTCTTTTTTCCCTTTTTGGAACAGCAGATACTTGCCGTTTATTAGTTGCTCGGCTGTGATGGGCGTTTGGGGATCGGTCAGTTTTTCCTTGTTCATCGAAAAGCCGTTGGCTTGTATCATCTTGCGTGCTTCGCCCTTGCTGGGGAATATCTGTGTGCGCTCTGCCAATAGGTCGAGTGGGGGAATGCCTGCTTCTAGTTCGGATTGGCTGATTTTGAACTGCTGCACACCTTCAAAGACCTGCAGGAAAGTCTGCTCGTCTAGTTTCTCCAAGGCCTCTTTAGTGGCTTTGCCAAATAGGATATTGGTAGCCTCAACAGCTTGCTCATAATCCTCACGGCTATGCACCATGATAGTGACTTCTTCAGCCAGGCGTTTTTGCAACACGCGCAAGTGTGGCGCAGCATCGTGCTCGGCGATAAGAGCATCAATCTCGTCTTTTTCCAGACTGGTGAATATCTTAATATAGCGTTTGGCATCTTCGTCGCTCACGTTTAGCCAGAATTGGTAGAATCGATAGGGACTGGTGTAGTCGCGACTAAGCCATATATTGCCTTGCTCGGTTTTGCCAAATTTCTTGCCATCGGCTTTGGTGATAAGAGGGCAGGTGAGGGCGTAGGCTTCGTTGCCGGTTATTTTTTTGATAAGCTCCATGCCCGTAGTGATGTTACCCCATTGATCGCTACCACCCATTTGCAGTTTGCAGTTTTTGTGGGTATTGAGGTAGTAGAAATCGTAGCCTTGCAGCAGTTGGTAAGTAAATTCGGTGAATGACATACCGCAATTGAACTCTCCATTGAAGCGTTTTTTGACACTGTCTTTGGCCATCATATAGTTGACGGTAATGAGTTTGCCTATATTACGCGCGAAATCTATAAAGGTGAAGTCTTTCATCCACTCGTAGTTGTTGACCAATTCGGCAGCATTGGGTTCGGTAGAGTTGAAATCCAGAAATTTCTCCAATTGTTGTTTGATGCAGGCTACGTTGTGGCTGAGTGTTTGCTCGTCCAGCAGGTTGCGCTCGGCACTTTTGCCGCTAGGGTCGCCTATCATACCAGTGGCACCACCGAGCAGGGCGATAGGTTTATGTCCGCAACGTTGCAAGTGGCGCAACATCATGATGCCGCACAGGTGGCCGATATGCAGGCTGTCTGCGGTAGGATCAATGCCCAGATAGGCGGCCGTCATTTCTTTTTGGAGTTGCTCTTCTGTACCTGGGATGATATCTTGCAGCATCCCGCGCCAACGTAGTTCTTCTACAAAATTTTTCATATTTTTTGTTGTGGATTGTTCAAATTGACCGCAAAGGTACTGCTTTTTTTTGAGATATGCAAGTTTTTGCACGGGAAAAAGTTTTGTCTGCGATTTTTTGCAAACCTGACTTGCGAAAAAATGAGAAAAATGACACCTTATATAAAAATAAAGGAAAAATATTTGTGTATGTCGATTTTTTTTTGTACCTTTGCGCCCGCTTTTCGAGTGAAATATAAAAATAACAATAATATGAAAAAAACAAATTTAACTACGAATTTAAAACGAATTGCAGCTTTGCTGTGTTTTTCCCTGTTGATCATTAGCCCGATGTGGGGTGAAGAATCTGAATGGAAATGTGATGCTACAGGAGCCGCTCAAATGCCATTAAACAGTAGCGTGAGTACGATTGGAAATATTTCTTTGAGTACTAGTTTTACGGATTATGCTACATACTACGCTACAAAATGGCTACAATTTGGGCAAGGTAGTACGGACAATCATGTGGATATAGCGACTGGTACTTCTGGCTTGAATTTAACTCAGTTAGATTTAGTAGTTGATTGGCTGGGTGTTTACGATGGTGAAGGAAAAGGAGCATGGTATGAAATTCAATTCTGTGCAGAATCCACCTTTAATGAATCTGCCATAATGCCTGATCCTATTTCTCTATACAAGGGCGATGGAACAAAAGAACTTTCTGCACCTGCCCCCTTTGGCGCAAAATCTGCCAGAATAGTAAGAAAAGGAGATCCTACTTACTATTATCTATTGCTTTATTCTGTTAAAGTTACTGCCGAAAGAGGTTCTACTCCTCTTACTCCTTCATACTATCATGCTGTAAGCCCCAATCTGTCAAGCACCCAATATGAGTGCTATGGCGCATACACACAGTTGTTTAACAAAGCCGTAGGCGATGTGGTTGGTAATATCAACGATACCCAAACTTGGATTACGGGTTCATGTTATTATGTGCAAAATGATGTTTATGCTGATAAAACAGGTTGGCAACCAAGTTATGCAAACCCATCTGATGGTCAAGGATATGTCAAATTGAAAAAAGAATCTGATATTGTTTTTTGTGTGACCAATTGTGTGGAGGTTAGCGCATTGGCGTATGGCTCGTCTGCATATCCTACCGTAATAACGGTATATGGATCAAATGGTGCTCAAGTTGGCACGCCACTGGTGTGTGCAGGAGCAGGTGCCTTAAATAATCCATCGGAATGGGTATATGGCACAGAATTAGATGCTTCGAGACAATACATGGTAGTAGTGTCTGCACCTAATTGTGCGAGCAACGTTCAGGATGCGGCTCTCCATCAGATTCGTTTTAAGGTTTCTGAATCCAGCTTGGCAGGTCTGGATCATGATGAGTACACTTTTGTGGGTGGCACGGGTACCGCTAGCTCCAACCAAATAGCCATGTACAATAATATGTATTTTGGCCGTAAGGGTGGTAATCAACAAATAAGTGACAAAGGTTTGCAGATAAATAGCAACAACTCGTTTATCGCTTTTAAGTTGAATGAAACGTCACAAGTTTATTTCGATGTGGTTGCTACTGGTGCTGCCGCTACTACTGGTACATGGGAAGTGAAATCGCTGACAACAGCACAGTTGGAGGGAATAAAAGCTCAACAGGAAACGAAAGGAACAGCGACTACTTATTTCTCAATTGATGGTGAAGTGCTGTGCTCTATTGGTATGAGCGCATCCGGTGGTGCTGAAGTTGAGACCAACAAAACCATTATTCTGCCTGCTGGTTGCTACTGGTTCGGTTGCACCCAAGCAGACAATAATGTCCATGTCAAGAATGTGCAAGTGATAGAGCCATTGCCTACCTATACAGTTACGTTTAATGCCAATGGCCATGGCGTGGCTCCTACTGCCATAACGAATGTAGAAGGGGGGGCTACAATTACCGAGCCTGCTGCTCCTGTCGCTTTAGGATGGGGTTTTGGTGGATGGTACATAGAGGCTAGTTGTACCAATAAATGGGACTTTGCCACCAGTGTGGTTACTTCTGATACTACTCTCTATGCCAAATGGACAGAAGGTTTGCTGCCTGTGCAGGATGTGCAAGATTTGGAAGGTGTAGCGGTGAACAATAAAGTGTCGATGAGTTGGCATATTCCAGGCATCGTGCCTTTGGATGGAGCGACTACGCCAATAGCTTGGCATAAGGGTGGCGCAACCTATACCTACAATGAGGAAGACACAACAATTCTGTTTTCTGGTTATGGCGAATGGCAAGAGGATCAGGTCGGTATGGCATTCCCTATGAAGAGTGATAATATAACCTATATCGAGTATGACTATTCGGCGGCTAACTTGGCAGCCTTTGCCAATGTCTGGGGAGGTGCGGTAAAGGATGCTTCTACTGCCTATTGGGAATTTAAGGATCCGTTTGATACAGATCATACGAAAGGTTGGCATCACGCTGCTGATACTTTAAATCGTATCTATTGGAATGGAACGTATGTGGACAATCCTATCACGGACGAGATTCAGCAACTGGCTGTATATTTCAATTTCGGTGGTGCACAAGGTGGTAATAGACAGGAAGTGAAGTTCCGTAATATTCGTTACCATTTGGCTGACTCGGCAGATGTGGCAGAAATTGTAATAGTGCGTAAAGCCAATCAGGCACCTACGTTGGAAGACTATGATAAGAAATGGGAAGGGTTAGGGTTGACGTTTGACTTTGTGGATGATGATATAAAGACTTTTGGTAACACGTATTACTACACCATATACACCATTAGTGAAAAAGGCGTGGTATCAGAGGGTGTGTCCCGCTCGTTCTATATCGACGAAGCTGCGGCTTATTCGGTAACATACGATGCTAATGGTGGAGTAGGTGATGTGCCTGTAGAAATAGAACGCATAAAAAATGAGGTGTTTGAAATACAAGCTGCACCTAGTTTATATAAGCAGGGTTATCGACTAGCAGGTTGGACGTATAATGGGGTAGATTATGTGGTAGGTGACGTGTTCACTATGCCCGAAGAGAACGTTGTTTTGACTGCTAAATGGGAAGAGTATATTGTTCCTCAGGTGCAGAATCTGCGAATCACAGAAGATGAACCTTCTATTGATAGTATTCCTGTTGCATGGGAAGTATATAACATGATTAATTATCCTTCTCTCGAGGGCGCGTTGTCGGTGCCATATTGGGATAAATTAGGTGATTGTTCCCCAAAATCGTATTCGGTAACAGGAGATACGGTGAATGTGATGGCGTCTATGGGAACTTATGGCAATAGCGGTATCGCCCTGAATATGGAGATGAAAAATGTACAAACAGTAACATTTGAATATAAGGCAACGTATAGTCCCAATCAAGATGTTAAAGTTTGGGGTGGTGTGTGTGATGGAACCGCCGACGCTTATGGAAGTGCGTATTGGGAATATGGCGATTTCCACTATTGTGATGGCGAATGGCACACGGTGACTGCTCATATCAATAGGGAATATTATGATGGTGCTGAGGTTACCAGTCCGTTGAATGCTACGCAATTGGTAGTGTTCGCTAACTCGGAGGCTACTTCGTATGACAATTATCCTTTCTGGGTGCGCTATGTACGTTACCATTGCGATGGAGACTCAGCCGAAGTGGCCAATGTTGTAGTAGTGCGCAAATATGGCTCTAAATCGGAAAATATATTGGACGGCGAAGTGGTGCATACAGGTTTAGCTACCCATTTTGCGGATGATTTGTCGGATGAAGTGGGTGGTACGTATTATTACACCGTATATGCTTTGGATGAGAATGGTGTGCCATCTAAGGGTGTGACCATCACTTATGAGTTGAAAAAGAAAACCGAGATCACATTGGCATATAATGCAGAGTCAGG
>JAKSNM010000051.1 GCA_024399785.1 Paludibacteraceae bacterium | reverse complement strand
TTCCGCTGCTATGGCTTTCGCATAGCAGGCACGGCAGAGAGGTTCATACGAGTCGGTCTCGCCCAAGAGGACACGCTTATCGCTGGCCACCAGACGATGGCTCACATACGCCAAATCGCCACAATGCACACAGATAGCGTGCGTCTTATACACATCCTCGGCTATCGCCATCAATGCAGGCATAGGACCAAAAGGCACACCCTTGTAGTCCATATCCAAACCTGCACAGATAACACGGATACCGCGAGCCGCCAGTTGCTGGCATACATCCACAATACCCATGTCAAAGAACTGCGCCTCATCAATGCCCACTACATCGATATCATCTACCATCAAAAGGATATTCTGACTGCTATCCACTGGCGTAGATTGAATCACATTATGGTCATGACTGACCACATCTTCTTCCGAATAACGCACATCTATAGCAGGCTTGAAAATCTCAACACGCTGCTTGGCAAACTGCGCACGTTTCATACGGCGAATCAGTTCCTCGGTCTTGCCCGAGAACATCGATCCACACACTACTTCTATACTGCCGCGTCTTCTTGTGGGGCCTTGGGTTTCTCGTTCGTTGAACATAGTTGTATATCTTGCACCATCATTTGGATGGAAGTTACATTATTAAACGTGTTCTCATCTAGTTCATAGCATACATCCACAGCCTTGCCGTTTTGTATATCCAGCGCCTTCTCACCCAAACCAAACCCTATGCCAGAAATAGCTACCTGACGGTCGGTAAGGTCCAGACGCAAATGCTCCCCATTCTTGCCAACACGCTTGGTATAGCGGTTATTAATCACATTGCGCGTAACAAAAAGCGGACGCGGATTACCAGGGCCAAACGGCTCTAAGTGTTTGAGTATATTATAGAACTTAGCATCTATATCGGTAAACGCTATCTCTTGCTCCACTTGAATAGTGGGCGACAACTGGTCGGGACGGATATGCTCGGCGACATATTTCTCAAAACGCGCCTTGAACTCAGGCAGGTCTTTCAAATGCATACTCAATCCTGCTGCAAACTGATGCCCGCCAAAATTAGTAAGCAAGTCACGGCAGGAATCGATAGCAGCATAAATATCAAAATCAGCCACCGACCGCGCCGAGCCACTGATGATATCACCCTCGCCCGAAGTGAGAACAATAGTCGGACGATAGTAGATCTCCGTCAGCCGAGAGGCCACTATACCTATCACACCCTTGTGCCAACCTTCACCATAAACCACCGTAGTATGCAAATGGGGATGCTCTGGGTCGGCACGAAGTATATCCAACGCACTATTAGCCGTAGTCTCGTCCGCATCGCGACGCTCTTGGTTGAAACTATCTATGTTGTTGGCTTGTTGCTGGGCAAACTCTTCATCGTCAGTAATAAGCAGTTTGACCGCCTCTGCTCCCGAACGCATCCTGCCACTGGCATTGATACGCGGACCAAAACGAAACACCAAGTCGTTCATCGAAACAGCCTTGCCTTCTATACCTGCTACACGCTTAATCGCCTGAACACCCACCGAAGGATGCTCATTGAGCTGCTGCAAACCATAATAAGCCAAGATACGATTCTCACCCGTCATCGACACTACATCAGAGGCAATAGACATAGCCAATAGAGGTAACAAACTTTTCAGTTTCTGCTCCTCTACCCCGT
The DNA here is from genome assembly GCA_024399785.1 of Paludibacteraceae bacterium. Lineage (GTDB taxonomy): Bacteria > Bacteroidota > Bacteroidia > Bacteroidales > Paludibacteraceae > Colicola. The sequence goes on along the minus strand of JAKSNM010000051.1, from coordinate 7,733 downwards.
GGGTAGTCGCATAGGCTTGTACCAATTTGAAACCTACGCCGCAGCCACTAAGGTCCTTGTAGGGATAACCACAATCCTTGCGCTTCATATTCAGCACCGCCACACATTGAGGTATCTCGTCACCTGGCGTATGGTGGTCACACACGATAAGGTCAATACCCCTATCCGTAGCATATTGGGCTTTGTCAATGGATTTGATACCGCAGTCGAGCGCTATAATCAGTTGGCAACCTTCCGCCTGGGCAGTATCGATGCCCTTGAACGAAATGCCATAGCCCTCGGTATAGCGATCTGGAATATAAAAAATAACATTGGGCGTGAGCATTTTGAGAAAGGTGTACATCACAGCCACAGCCGTGGTGCCATCTACATCATAGTCACCATAGACCATGATCTTCTCACGATAGCGAATAGCCTTCTCCAATCGATTGACAGCCTTGTCCATGTCGCGCATAAGAAAAGGATCGTGCAGTTCGCTCAACGAGGGGCGAATATACTGACGTGCCTCATCGGCAGACCCAATGCCCCTATGCACCAACATACGCGATGCCGCCAGGGATATATTCAACTGCTCAGACAACTGCTCTATGGTGTGCAGTTGCTCCTCAGTAGGTTGCCATATGTGCCAAGTGTAGGTCAAATGTGTAAATTAATCAATTGGTAAATTGAAACGAATCAAAGTCCTTCCAAAGCGGCAACACCTGACGGAAATGCCACAACTTATCTAAATCAAATTCAGCAATGCGTGTGCCTGCCTGGTTATTCTTATAGGAGACTAGTTTATTCAAATGCGTATCGTATGCCACCGAGTGTCCGTTGTAGTGCAAACCCAGCCCGTCCTCTCCCACAGGATTGACAGCCGCCAAATAGCATTGGTTCTCGGTAGCACGAGCCGCCAACAAAGCATCCCAATATTGAATACGTATCTCTGGCCAATTGGCACTGACGAGCAATAGATCATAGTCGTTGCCACTAACGTTGCGCGCCCAAACAGGGAAACGTAAATCATAACAGAGCAATAGGCGCATCTTGACACCTTTATATTCTATAATAGTACGCTCTCTGCCCTGTGTAAAGAACTTATCCTCACCGCCATGAGCATACAAATGCGCCTTATCCACATAGGTAATCTCGCCGTGGGGACGAAGGAAAAAACCACGATTGTAGAGTTGGCCCTTATCCTGAATAATAAGCGAACCACAAATCGCCACATCAGTCTGGTCTGCCACCAGCTGCAATGCTTGCAAAGTAGGTCCATCCAAAGGCTCTGCCAATTCGGGCTTATCGGTACAGAAACCCGTAGAAAACATCTCAGGCAAGAGTGCCACATCGGCCTTGCCTTTCAGCCTACGAATACGGCGCACCGTTAAAGCAAGGTTCTTTGCTTTATCTTCCCAAAAAATGGGGTATTGCAATATGGCTACCCGAAACGTAATAACGAGTTATTTTTTCTTCGTAGTAACTACTGCTGACCCTTCGGGTTTGGCTATGTTCTCACGCATGGTGGTATCGGCTTGGATATTTTGCATGCGGTAGTAATCCATAATACCCAAATTGCCATTGCGGAAAGCCTCTGCCATAGCTTGTGGCACCAGTGCCTCAGCTTCTATCACTTTGGCGCGTGCCTCTTGGGCCTTGGCTTTCATTTCCTGCTCATTGGCTATGGCCATTGCGCGACGCTCCTCAGCCTTAGCTTGGGCTATGTTCTTGTCGGCATCGGCTTGGTCCATCTGCAGCTGAGCACCAATGTTCTTACCTACATCGATATCGGCAATATCAATACTGAGTATCTCAAAAGCCGTACCTGCATCCAGACCCTTGGATAGCACTAGTTTGGATATGCTATCGGGGTTCTCCAACACACTCTTGTGGGTTTCAGCCGAACCAATCGAACTAACAATACCCTCACCTACACGAGCCAGCACGGTATCTTCACCAGCACCACCAACCAATTGGCGTATATTGGCACGCACGGTAACACGAGCTTTGGCAATCAACTGAATACCATCTTTTGCCACTGCCGTTACAGGAGGCGTATCTATCACTTTGGGATTAACCGACATCTGCACAGCCTCAAACACATCACGACCTGCCAGGTCAATAGCCGTAGCCATTTGGAAAGAGAGTTGGATATTGGCTTTATTGGCACTGACAAGAGCATGCACCACGCGCTCGATATGACCACCAGCCAAATAGTGTGCCTCTAAACCATCACGCTTCACATCTTGCAAACCTGCCTTGTGCGCCTCAATCATGCAGTTAACAATCTTGGTGGGGGGCACCTTACGAATGCGCATGAGGAACAGTTGTACCAACGAGATACGTACGCCACTTACCTGGGCATTAATCCACAACATAAAAGGTACGTAGTAGAAGAAAATAATCAGCAGGATACCCAGTATCACTGCAAAAAAGATTGAAATAACGTCTGTCATAAGATTTATTTTTTAAGGTTTTCTATTTTTTTACCTGGTTCTGCCAAATCGACCTTACTATCTATAGTGGTATCTAGCGACATCTTTTCCAAAGCATGCGAACGGATAAATCCCCAAATAGCCAAAGCCGCCAACAAGACCACCGCAAGCAGGGTGATATGTCCAGCCATTGCGCTGATACGAAGATACGCTACCACAACAGCAGCAACTAAACAGGCAAAGCCTGAAATACCAGCAATGCCAAAGCCTGGCAAAAGAAACACCTCTAATAGCAGAAGAATAATGCCAGCGACACCCAATAAAATCACTAAAAGTAGGTTCATAATCGTGCAAATTTTTTTTACAGACTGCAAAAATACAAAATATTTTTGATATATACAAATAAAAAAATAAATTTGCAAGTATAAAAAATTTGTTGTACTTTTGCAGCCCGAAAGGAAAAAGTATGAGTAAAAATTTAGTAATTGTAGAGTCACCAGCCAAAGCCAAGACCATTGAAAAGTTCTTAGGCGAGGATTATCACGTACTCTCCTCGCAGGGGCACGTACGCGATATTGAAGGCGTGGGGAAGAATAGTATCGGTATCGATTTTGACAACCATTATCAACCTAATTATGTGGTATCAGCAGACAAGCAACATTTACTTTCTACCCTACGCACCGAGGCACAAAAGGCAGACACCGTGTGGCTGGCAAGCGATGAAGACCGTGAGGGAGAAGCTATTGCATGGCACTTGCAAGAGGTGCTGAACCTAGACCCACAGAAAACGCAACGTATTGTTTTTCACGAAATAACCAAACCTGCTATCCAAGAGGCTATACTGCATCCTCGCCAAGTGGATTACAACCTAGTGAATGCGCAACAAGCGCGCCGTGTGCTAGATCGTATTGTAGGTTTTGAACTCTCACCTATACTATGGCGCAAGATTATTACAGGACTGAGCGCAGGACGCGTACAGTCTGTGGCTGTGCGACTAGTCGTAGAGCGAGAACGGGAGATAGAGGATTTTAAGGAACAGTCGCAATATCGTATTCTGGCCGATTTCACAGGTAAAAATGCACAAGGTAAAAAAGTGGTGCTTCATACCGAACTCAACCATCGTTTTGCAACCAAAGACCAGGCTATCGATTTCTTGGATTTATGCCAAAAAGCCGAGTTTCAAGTGGGGCAGATTCAGACCAAACCTGCTCGTCGTACCCCTGCTGCTCCCTTCACAACCTCATCCTTGCAACAAGAGGCCGCACATAAACTCAAATTCACCGTCAGCAAAACTATGCGTCTGGCCCAAGCCTTGTATGAGGCAGGTCTAATCACCTATATGCGTACCGACTCGGTGCATCTGTCCTCTCTAGCCATAGGTGCTGCTAAACAAGAGATTGTCAGCCTATACGGCGAACACTATCACCACGCACGACAGTATAAAACAGCTACCAAAGGGGCACAAGAAGCCCACGAAGCAATACGCCCAACCTATCTCAATCAGCACGCAGCAGGCAAAACAGCCGATGAAAAGAAATTGTATGAACTGATTTGGAAACGCACCATTGCCAGCCAAATGGCAGATGCTGAAACAGAAACAACTCGTGTAGATGTAGCCTCGTCCAATTCGCCCTATACTTTTTCTGCCATAGGCGAAGTAATGCTGTTTGATGGATTTGCCAAAGTCTATATTCAATCCAACGACGACGAGAGCCAAGAGAGCCCCAGCATATTGCCGAAGGTGGAGATTAATCAACCGCTGTCTTGCCACGAATTTATTGGTCAGCAAACATTCACCAAACCACCTTTCCGCTATACCGAAGCTACCTTGGTGAAGAAAATGGAGGAACTAGAGATTGGTCGTCCATCTACATACGCTACCATCATCGAAACAATACAAAGTCGCAACTATGTGATTAAAAGCAATATACCAGGTCAGATGCGTTCGGTGAATGTTATCTCGATGAAAAATGGTACATTCACCGACGAGAAACATGATCGACTGGTTGGACAAGATGCCAATAAACTGATTCCTACCGACCTGGGGCGCATGACCAATGATTTTCTGGTGGAACAATTCCCCGAAATTCTAAGCTATGATTTCACCGCCAAAGAGGAGGAGAACTTCGATAAAATAGCATTGGGCAAAGAGAATTGGGTGAAGATTGTTGATACATTCTACAAGAAATTCCACCCAAGCACAATGGATGTACCCAAGGGAAAGATAGAAGGGCGCTTGATAGGTAAAGAACCCAAGACTGGTGCGCCCGTTATTGCCAAAATTAATAAGATAGGTCCGTGCATTCAAATTGGCGATGCCGATGTAGCCAAACCTCGTTTTGCCAGCATACCAGAGGGGATGTCTATTTACACTATCACGCTGAAACAGGCGCTGGCGCTGTTTAACACAACCAAGAATAAACCTATTTTCTTGCTTGATGGCGAAGAAGTGCATTTCGGTCAGGGCAAATTTGGAGCGTATATCAAATACAAAGGCAAATTTTACTCCGCACCAAAAGATTTAACGGCAGAACAAGTCACACCCGACAAGGTGCGCGAAATAATCAATGCCGAAAAACTGCGTGCACAGCCCCTGCGTGTGATAGACAATATCCAAGTGCTGAAAGGACGTTATGGTCTCTATATCAAAGATAGCAACGGCAACAACTACCCTTTGCCCAAAAACACCAATTTGGACGAACTGACACTTGAGACCTGTCAACAAATCATGACCAACTATAAAGCTCCGCAAAAATATGCTCGTAAACATTCTTAAATCTAAGATTCATCGTGTTCAGGTGACCGAAGCGAACCTCGACTATGTAGGTTCTATCACGATAGACGAAGACTGGATGGACCAAAGTGGTATCCTAAGTGGAGAACGGGTGCAAGTGGTAGATGTTACCAATGGCGCACGACTGGAAACCTATGTTATACCTGGCAAACGAGGCAGTCACTGCATTTGTATGAATGGTGCTGCGGCCCATTTGATGAAAGTAGGCGACACGGTTATCATTATGGCCTATGCGTGGATGACGCTTGACGAACAGCGCACCTTCAAACCTACTATCCTCTTCCCCCAAATCTAAAATCTCCAATCTACAATCTCCCAATGCCTTTTTTTGACCTACATACCACCGACACTCACTCCAACGCGCGCGCAGGAGTGGTGCATACGGATCACGGCGACATACTGACGCCTATCTTTATGCCAGTAGGTACAGTAGGTACAGTCAAAGGGGTACATAAACGCGACCTGATAGAAGATATACATGCCCAGATTATCTTGGGTAACACCTATCACCTCTATCTTCGCCCAGGCACCTCTATCCTGCATCAAGCAGGCGGACTACACAAGTTTGAAGGCTGGGACAGACCTATCCTAACTGACTCGGGCGGGTATCAAGTCTTTTCGCTGACCGATATACGCAAGATGAACGAGGAGGGTGTGCAGTTCTCCTCACATATAGACGGACGTAAACTGATGTTTACTCCCGAAGGCGTGATGGACATCGAGCGCGAGATAGGTGCCGACATTGTAATGGCTTTTGATGAGTGCTGCCCTGGCACAGCCGACAAGACTTATGCCGAATCCAGCATGCAACGCACCCATCGTTGGCTGGACCGCTGCATCCAACGCTTTGACACCACACCCGATTTATACGGCTATCACCAACACCTCTTCCCCATTGTGCAAGGTTGTGTCTATACAGACTTGCGTCAAGAGGCTGCCAAACGTTTGCGTGATCTGGACCGTGACGGATACGCCATAGGAGGATTGGCAGTGGGCGAACCCGCCGAGAAAATGTATGAGATGATAGAGGTGGTAAATGACATTCTACCCGAACATAAACCTCGCTATTTGATGGGCGTTGGCACACCGTGGAATATACTGGAAGGCATCGAACGAGGAGTAGATATGTTCGACTGTGTGATGCCTACTCGCAACGGACGAAACGGACAGATCTTCACGCAACAAGGTGTCATGAACCTACGCAACCAAAAGTGGGAAAACGATTTCAGCGAACTAGATCCCAATGGCACCAGCTATGTGGACCACCAATACTCCCGAGCTTATGTGCGCCATCTGATTCATAGCCAAGAGATGCTGGGACTGGAAATACTCTCCATACACAACCTTGCTTTCTATCTCTGGCTGGTAGGAGAGGCACGGCAGCATATCTTAAATGGCGACTTTAAGAGTTGGAAAGATAGCATCACACCTCAATTAATGACACGACTATGATCAAGACTCTCGACTGGTATATTATTCGTAAGTTCCTCGGCACGTTCTTCTTCTCTATCTTGCTCATCTTGGGCATCGGTATCGTGTTTGACCTCACCGAGAAAATGGACGACTTCTACGAGTACCAACTCTCGGCAAAAGATGTGATCATGGAGTATTACATCTACTTCATCCCCTATTACATGAATATGTTTAGCCAACTATTCATCTTCATTTCCGTTATTTTCTTCACCAGTAAATTGGCTAGCAATAGCGAGATAATAGCCATGTTGGCAACTGGTATGAGTTTCAAACGACTCTTTTGGCCCTATTTCTTCTCCGCTACACTGCTATTCATCATGATGTTTATTCTAGGTGGCTATATCATCCCGCCTGCCTCGGGCAAGTTGCTGGATTTTACCGATAAATATATCGAATCGTTCTCTACCGACAATGCCCGTAATATACAAATGGAAGTGGAACCAGGCACTATTCTCTACATTGAGACTTTCCGTTTGGCTTCTAATACAGGTTACCGCACTTCGCTGGAACATTTCGATGGCAAAACACTCAAAATGCGTATCACAGCCGATCGTATTATTTACGACTCGCTATCGTGTTGGCATCTGGAGAACTACACGCGCCGCGATTTTAACGGCATGTATGAGAGCCTGTCTCGGGGGGAACGATTGGATACCATTATCCCCATGCAACCCAAAGAACTGTTTATCACCGCCATGCAGGCGCAGCAAATGACCAACCCCGAACTGAAAGCCTATATGGACCGTCAGCGGCAACGCGGTGCTGGCAATATACAGGCATTTGAGAACGAGTGGCACAAACGTTTTGCGTCGCCAGCAGGAGCTTTTATTATGACACTGTTGGGTTTCACCATGTCGAGCAAAAAGATTCGAGGCGGCATGGGCAAGAACTTAGGTATCGGCATTGCCTTATCGGCTGGTTATATTCTCTTTTTTACCGTAAGTGCCAGTTTCTCAGTCAGTGGCACCATGTCACCCTTTATGGCCGCGTGGATTCCTAATTTCCTTTTCTTAGGCATCGGCATCTATCTGTATTTCAAGATGCAGAAATAA
>JAKSNM010000050.1 GCA_024399785.1 Paludibacteraceae bacterium | reverse complement strand
AGGTTGGTGCCATCGGTAGCTGCATTGATAGCAGGTGAACCTGCTTGCAAAGAGAAATCCAGTGCAGCAGCATCGGTGAATAGAGGGTCACCAGTGAGGTCACCAGTGACGGAGATAGATGCGTCGCTACGATGCTCGGTGTTGTAAACCAAGCAGTTGGTTCTGCTGCCGCCGTAGCAATAGGTAGCTCTCATGTCTGTGACAGAATCAGGATTGGCGATAATGCTGTTTTGAATGGTGACACGGGGAGATTTATAGGACATGATACCACCATTGTTGGAGCCACCAGCGATGTAGTTCCACATAGTGATATGATCTACAAATAGTTCGGTAGAAACGCCTACTTCACCACTAGTGGAATTGTTGTTGTTGCGAACATCAATCACGGCACAATCTTTTAGTGCTGAGATATTTGCGAATGTGGAATTGGTGACACGCATATAGTCGCAGGTTGGACGATTGTCGGATAGCGAGCTCGTTTTTACCATATAGAGGGCAGCATCGCCGTTGTCGTGGAAGAAGCAGTTGTTCACCACCACGCTATCTACGTGGGCACTGCTGCTACAAGATAAATTGTATTTCGTTGCACCTGTGAATTCGCAGTTTTCAAATGCGATGTTTTTGTGTGAATCGTCATAGAGATAAGCAGTGTATTGTGCAGTATTGCCGCCATCGAATTTAATACCGATGAATTTCACGGAGGTGTGCAACTCTATATAACTGCCTTGTTTGATGACTGGAGTAGCACCTTCGGCAGCCATTACTACCAAATTGGGCACGTCAGAAAAGATAATGCTACCTTCTTCAATGTATTCGCCCGTGAGAAGCAGAATGGTGTCTCCTTCGGCAGCTCCATAGCTACCGCATACGGTACGGCGGATGTTGTCGGTTGCATTAGGAGAGTCGGTTTGTACAGTGTAAGTAGTAGCCCATGAACTAATACCTAGTATTAGGGCTGAAACAATAGTAAAAATCTTCTTCATAGTGATAATTTTTAAGGTTAATAATCGGTATTTCAATCTTCTAGGCCACAAAGATACAAAAAAAAATGGAATGCACCAAACAGAAAAACATGTTTTTTAACATATTTTCCTGAATTATAGCATTTTTGCTTTCGCTAGGTTTCGTTTTGCGGAATTTAGCGGGTGAGCATCAGTTTGATGTTGATGCCTGCATTGTCGTTTTTGATAGGATAGGAAGAGGAGATAAGAGGTATAGTAGATTGGTGGTCGTAGTAGAACTGCACATTCACCTTTTGCGACACCACATAGTCGGCACCAATCTTCAGACCCCACACCTTGGTACCATTGCTGGCTTGGGTGAGACCTTCATCCACCTTACGTAGCAACGTAGCCACATTCTTGTAGGAGAAATCGGCTGTAATCTTCAAATCGTTGCTCACCTTGCGTTGTGCACCATTTTTGCCTTTGGCAGTGAAATGCAAGTCTTTGATTGTATAGCCTGTACCCACTACGAACTCATCGGTATGGCCCTCGGTAATCTGTATGGCATTGATATTGAGCGTAGCGGTACGCTGCTTGCGGTACTCCGTCTTAATGAGCAACGAATTCTTGAGTGTCATATTCACACCAATCAAAGGCGAGAAAGACTCGGTAATGCTGGTAGATGTGATGTCGAAGGCACTGCTGGGAATAGGATTGCCAGACACGGCGTCACGACGGAAACCGAGTGTTTGATCCCCACCATCGCCTGCTCCCAACCATGTGGAGTAGCTGGTATAGGAACCTATGGCATATTTACACGTGTAGGCGTGGGTCAGTACCAACGATTTGAAATGTTCTTTCACAGCAGGAATACGTCCCAAACCATCGAACGTCACGCTCCAGTTAGGCAGGATGTGCAAGATAGACAGGAAAGGATTGAAACTAACTTTATTGATGTCTTGCTTGGTATATGCCGACAGGAAAGCAGGCACGAGCACATCGGCCGAACTGCGCGACACAGCTCCTGAATCTACGCAATAGCGCTGACCGATGATGGCTTTGTCAAATACTCCTGTGGGGTCTTTGGTGGGGTAGTAAGCCTGGTTGTATCGGTCTTGCAGACGTGTGGTCATCGCCTCACGGTTGTCGAGGAATCGGTTGAACGTGGCAGACGAGAAATTGTCGCTGGACTTACCTATCTTCTCAAAGGCCGTAGCAATAGCAACTTGGGTGATATTATACGAGCCGTTCATTGTCTCTTGGATTGTGTAGTTGGCGCGGTCGTGGCTATCTAGATCGCCAGTGTAGAGCAGTTGAGAAGTGCGTGCCTCATAGCGTTTACCATTCACTTGTATCTTAAATCCAGGGAAAGGCTCCAGGGTGACTTTGATATCAAAATCGTTGGTTCGTGCCATAGTAGCAGGTTGGGAGACACTGTCGTTGAGCGCTAACCAACCGTTATCGCGTGCGCGTTCCATATAGTTATTGGGGAAGAAGCCAAAGGCAAAGTCCCATCCAGGAGCATAGGTGCTACCGCCCTGATGGTCCTGACCAAAGAAACCAATCTGGGGATAGAAACCTGCTACTGTCAATGCGTCGGTTTGACGATAGGTTACTTGTACACGGCGAATCATCGTACCAAAATATGCCGCAAAGTCCATTGCCAGTTCGGCAGGAGTACGCTTGTTAGGATCGCGACTGGTAACAGTGAGCGACACATTGTTGACCGAGCGTGTGCTGGTGAGCACAATCTTGGTAGCGCCATCGGGTTTGAAACGCAGATTAACTGTTTTCCCAGTGCTATCTACCGCAGTAACAATGAGGTTCTCTGAGTTCAACTGGTGGGCGATAGTGGTAGGCTTGCCTGCTTCCAAGTTGATGACCTGGGCATATACTTTGGGCTTGAACGGACGTTTAGCAGAACGCCCAGACATGCGTTGGTTAAGTTGCTTCCAATATTTGGATTTGCTATATAGCGTCTCAAAATTAGCCTGGCCATCTACCTGCCACGAGCGAGAGGACTGGGCGGTGTTACCATAGTTGGTGTGGGAAGCAGAGGAGGCTGTGCGATTCCATGTATAGGTGCCGTTGTAGGACGCATTGGCAGTGAGCCACTCCATATATGGAATACGGTTGAATGGCACATTCCACGTAGCGGTAAATACCTGCTGATAGGTATAGGGCTGACCCCATGTTTTCATGCTACGCATCACAGTATCTTTCCACGCCTCGTAATAGTCGTGAGAGAAATTATAATCCTTGATAATCTCTGGCGTGTAGTAACCTTCGTCCACAGTAGAGTTCATTGCGGTGTGGAAGGAGAACTTGAGATTTTTGGTCAGGTCGTATTTGAAATCGAAATTACGGTTCCACGTGAAGTCCTTGCTGAAACTCAAGTCTTGCTCTTGGTGCGGTTCACCAGGCGCAGCGGTGTTGAAATCGCGCATCTTGAGTTGGGAGTAGGTGCGGTGCATATCGGTGTTGAACGACCATGACTGAGGCAGGTAATAGAGGTTGAACTCGGTAAGCAGTTTCACATTCTTTACCTTATCCATTTTTTTGAAAGGCTCCCAAGGCTTGGGGTTGAACGAGTAGGCGTAGTTGAATGACCCCTTGTGCTCGCTAGTGAAATCTTTTTCTATTTCGGGCGAACGTTGGTTCTGCTTGTTAAATGCCACAGAAATAGTGAAGTTGGCAGGGTCGTAAAACATGTCTTTTTTCTTGGAGTGTATATCTACCTTGAAATTGGTCAGGCTCCACGATGTGCTTTCCTGCACCGTATTCGCCATATTCTTGATAGAATCTTTCTCTTCTTGGGTAGTATAGGTCTCCAACGACTCCTTGAGTTTGATATCGGTATCGGTGGGGTCGTATTTAGGACTGTTGATATTCTTTGAATGGCTCACATAGAGCGGTATACGCAGTTTGGCTTTCTCGGGGAAGAAACGACCTAGTTCCATCGCAGCGCTGACTTGGAATTGGTAGTAGTTCTCCATGTTTCTATTCTGCACATTGCTTTCTATGCTACCAAAGCCCGCTGTCTCTACGCGTCCTGCCAGGTTGAGTTGGGCAATATCGCTCATGCTCAGACCCAGGTTGGCAATAGCAGCCACACCACCTTCTTCGTTAAATTGGCTCAGACGCAACTCATTCACCCACACTTCACCATCTAGTGTGGTAGCTTTGCTATCGGCTGATACACCATTGCGATTGCGCACGCCAATTACGATATATTCCACATCCTCTAAGGTAGGATTACCCAACACCGTGATACGGTTGCTGGGTTTGCCATTGGCCTCATCGTAGATGGTATAGGGTTTGGTATTGCTTACCGTGATGTCGCCCGAACGTTTGGCTTTGTTACGTGCTGTCTTGGCGTTGGTCAGGGCAGTGAAGGGGAAGTCGATGTTGTTGCTGGGATTCCACACCGTCTCGCGGTCGGCAGGGTTGTCGTTGTCGTAGGTAGAACCTGCTGGGGTAACTTTTAGTGGTACCTCATATTCATAGTAGTTGGACGTCATGTCCGTACCCAATCGGATGAAGCATGATAGTTCATCATCTTTCAACTCGCGTTCACCAGGGATAGACTCGGCATGCACAAACATCTTCAACTGTTTGTAGTTACGCATATCCATCATGGTGGATTTATAGACAGCTCGAGCGTTGTTGTAGTCCAGATTATGTACACGCATGACGAGCGCTTGCTCGTTTTGGGAAATGAGTTGAGCTTGTCCAGGGTCGGTCTGACGCGAGATGCCTGGAGGCAATACGTAGTTCACGGGCGAGCGTTTGCCATCTTGCTCGATAGAGACAGCCTGTACATCCAGCGACGATTGTGAGCTGGGCAGGGTGGTGTTGTATAAGTCGTTGCGCTCATCGTTGTATAGACCTTTGGTGTAGTTGCGCCATTCGCCGCGCACCAGGTCCATCGTGGCGAAACGGAAAGTGGTGGTGTCGCTACAATCCGTCAGGTACATACGCATGAAACGTATCGATTTGAAATTACGTATTCCTCCCACACGACGGCATGTAGCTGAGTCGCCTCGGATAGGAATCTTGAATTTATACCAAGTTACCGACTCTGTGTTGCCGTTCTTGAGAGTAACATCGGTTACCATCTTCTCGCTTACAAACTGCGACCCAGCCGAGAGGTTGGCATCTATATTCACCTCATACTCATAGTATTTCTCATACTCTCCCAGGGTGTTGTCGTGGTTGATGTCCTCTATGTCAGGCGTTAGGGTTGAGGCGGTGCCATATTCTTGTCCTCCTGACTCGGGCGAGTTGCCCTCGGTGCCGTTGTAGTGCTTATAGCGGTCCAGCACATTGGTGCGTTGTTCGTCCCAATCGTTGCCACGGTAGTAATGGTAGTTATCGCCTGCGGGGTCGTTTAATGGTGAGAAAGGATCGTTGTTCCAACGATTGATTACATCCGCGTCCCAACTGGCTTTGCGTAAGGTGTCTGTGTACGATTTATAGGCTCCAAAATTCTTCTCTTGGTTGGTGCTGAGTCCGTCTAGACCCACGTCTTGCACATCGCGTGCTCCTGCTTCGTTGGAGAAAGCTATGGTGGTAGAGGTGGTGCGTGGCACACGTCCCCAAACGGTGCTTTCTACCATCGTCTCGTCCTCTGCATTGATGGGCAAACCGTGCTCAAAACTCTTTTTACCATCGCGCAAGATATCCTCGCTGACATCTCCCAGGTTGATATAGAGTTTGGCACCCTGGAAATTGCGGTTGGTGAGTTGGGGATCCATCAGCCAAAACTCAATATATTCGATATTGGCTTTTTCGAAGTCGGTGTTGTCCAGTCGCCGCATGATACCGCCCCAACGGCTTTTGGGATTGGTCAGTTCGCCCTGTGCGTTATATTGGTTGTTGTCATAGAAGATATTGTACGGACCACGTTCCTTGGGGTAGAAGGTCATGTTGAGTACACTCAGACGTGTATCTTCGTTGGCCAATGACTCTTTGTTAGGGAAGAGTTCTTGCTGATAAATAATACGAGTGCGGTGGTCCGACAATGTTTCTACATCGTCTTTGATATGCTGCGGCGTATTGGTTTGTGGGTGACCAAAGATAGGATCCACGATATACCAACTCAGGTGTGCACGGTTCTTGCCATACTCTATGTTGTTGCTCAGCGAGGATTCGGCAAAACGACTAGGCGTGGAACTGAGGAACCAGTTGCTGGGATAGTGCACATCTATCGCCGTAGTGGTAGATTCGAAATCGTCGATATAACTGGTGCCCTCGCTACCTACATCTTTGGTGTGACCAGGTATGAGCTGTGCGAACTCGGCACCTATTTGCAAGGTGCTGGGTGCAGTAGCGGTAACCCAAGGAATCTGATCCAAGAGGTTGGTGAGCCACATCATCTCGGTCTTGTAGTTGAGGTTCAATCCCCAGATAGTGTTGGCCAAAGGTTCATTGCCCGCATTCACTTTGGTGGTGAGAGGCGATTCGCGCAGGTGCATCAATGTACCGCCTATGGAGAAGTCTTTGCTGAAATCGTATTGCAGATTCAGTCCATATAGTCCCTTGCGCTGCATACCAAAGGTAGCTTGGTCTTCTAGTTTGACGTTGATGGCTGTACCCGATTCAATGAGCGATTGGTTAAGAATAGTGACTACGCCCATTGTGTAGTCCACGGTGTAATCTACGTTCTCCAACAGCGTGGCACCGCCAGCTGTTACAATCACACTACCGCGAGGTATATTCATGGCGTTAAGACGTATCTCGCTGCCATTGGTACCTTGGTAACGACCTGTGAGGACGTATTTATTCTTCTCACTCATCTCTTGTGCAATAACCAGAGTGGAGTCGTATAGCTCTTGGAAACAGTATTTATCAATCAGTTTCTTGTCGGAAAGGGTGGGGTCTAGTTGTTTGGCGAGATGGCTACCAAAAGGTTCTAGCACAGGGAAGATGATACGTCCCATACTGCTGAGTACGGTGTAGCCTTCCACGTAGTCGAATCGGCCATCGGAATAGGGGTTGTTGCGTTGGTCCAGGCGGTCTGCATTTAGCACACGTATCAGTTGCACACCTTTCGTCTTGGCACCTTCGGGTAGGTATTGCACCTCTTGACCTATATCGTCGTTACGGTATTTGACATATAGTTCAAATTTCTCGCTGGTCATGCTGCTGGCTCCTAATGAATAGATGTTTTTCATCATTAGGTGCCACGTACCATAGCGGTCCGTTTCTTTACGATTGGGCATAGGTATAGGTGCGGTGTTGCTACTACGCAACATCTTCAAAATCAAGTTTGGTGCGCGGTTGGCCGATGCTTCGGACGATTGGTTTTGATCGGATGAGAACTCACCCACTTGATACACCTTGCCGCCGTAGGTATATTCATAGGCTACTGCCAAGACTTCGTCTTGTTGCAAAGCCGATTTCAAAGAGATATAACCCAGTGCTGCATTTAAGGTATATTCGCCTGGAGACAACATACGGGCCGACTCTATCTTATCGTAGTCTTCGCCACCTGTGAAATCGTGATTGCCGTTGCTCCACTCTTTGTTCTTGCTTTGCAGGAAGGATGTGACGTTTTGTATATCACGCACCTCAGGTATATCCTTCACCATCTTATATAGATCATTGCCCCCATTGTTGGGTAGGTCGGTGGCGATGCCAGGAGCAGCAAAGTATTGGTCTAACATGTGTCCAGGCAGAGACTCACCCAAGTCGGTAAAGGCGATGATGTTGCGGGCTTGATCGTAGTTGCCGCGTTTGTTGGTCACCCAGACCTCAATACGGTTGATGGTCACACCGCCTGTGACATAGGGCAGGGTAGCCATAGCGGCTTCGTAGTGGTCGCGGAAATAATAACCCAGGAAAAAGTGCTTGTTTTCATCGTAGTTGTCGGCTTGCACTTCAAATTTGGTCATCTGTGCGCCGCCTTCTGACGAGGCTTGCTGGGTTTGACTGTTTTGCTGACTAATGAGCCCTTGCACTTTCAGTCGTCCAAATTTCAAGTCGGTTTTGATACCAAACAAAGCTTGGCTACCTTGAATAAGGCTTGAATTCAAGTCCATGGTTACGTTACCAGCTTGAATAGATTGTATGATATCGTCCTCCTCGCCTTTGTATGCTACTTTGACATTTTGTTGGTCTGCTGCAAAACTAGCTTCTGTGTTGTAGTTCATTTGCAGAGTAAGGCGTGTACCTACTGATCCGTTGACGTTCAGTTGTATTTTCTCGTCAAAGTCAAAGATGTTGTTGTTACGGCTGCGTTGTGTGAGCGAAGGGTTGTCCACATATTGGTGCTTAAATCCAAATAGCAACTCAGCACTACCTTGCAGTTTCAGTTTTACACCGCCTGGACCGAATACTTTGTCGGCAGGACCGATGTTAAACTTCATATCGGTGATATCAAATTTTTTCTCGTTGTCGTGCTCTACCTCGCCTATTTTTTGTTGCCAGTAGTTGTGGATGAACTGCTTTTCGGAGTAGTTCTTATATTCATCGGGAGTGAGCAGCATAGGCGTGGTGACATCGGTGTCTCCTATGCGTGTATGCAGTACATAATAGCCTGTGTTGGGCTGATATTCCACTACGGTTGAGGTGGCTCCAGGCATGTTCAATGCGGGGTTGAGATACCCCAGGTCTTGCTCTTCTTCTGCCGAAGTAGTTGCCTCTTGTGCCAAGGCAACAACAGGCAGCAATAGTAGTGCTAATATGATTCGTTTAAGTTTCAATTCTTATAACATCTTCAATGCTTCTCGTATCACTTGTTCTACGGGTGCAGCAGGCGATTGTTTGAGTATCTTATCCACGGCTTTTCCGCTGGCTGCGGCTGCAAAGCCGAGCATGGTGAGTGCGCTGACAGCCTCTTCTTTGATAGGATTGCTCTCTATTGGGAATAGTTGGGCATCTATGCTATCGGCTGTTACGCCATCGCCCAGGTCTATCTTTAGGATCTTGTCTTTCAGATCTACGATTAGTCGCTGTGCGGTCTTGGGACCCAGTCCTTTTACTTGTGCAATGGCTTTGCTGTTGCCTGTGGCGATTAGTTGCCGCAACTCGCAGGCGGTAAAAGCAGACATAATCATGCGAGCGGTGTTGCCTCCTATGCCACTCACGCTGGTGAGTTGCAGAAATATCTCGCGTTCACCTTTGGTGGGGAAACCAAATAAATCGTGGGTGTCCTCGCGAATAATCTCGGTGATGAATAACTTAGCCTCTTTTTGGTCAATGAGTAAGGAATAGGTGGGTAAGGCGATGTTGATTTCATAACCTACACCTGCCGCTTCTATCACGGCGTAAGTGGGGTTGAGTTCGGTAAGTTGTCCTTTGATGTAGTCTATCATATACGCGTGCGTTTGTGTACATTCCATGCGCTATCTGTGCGCGCATTCGCACAAATTAGCCCGCAAAGATACAAAAAAAATTTGGGATATGCAAATATTTGTTTGTTTTTCTAGGTAAAATAGATATTTATCTATTATTATGACAATTTTCGGGGGCTATAGGTACTTACACACAATAGATATGCGCAAAGTAAATGTAGCCCTACGCACGGAAGCAAAAAAAACATCGCAAAAATCTCACGGACGGAAAAGGAAGTTGGGAATTTGAAGGAAATTCCCGCATGTTCCCGCAAATTCACTCTCTATGAAAAGTGCGAAAAAGAAATCGTAAAATGGTG